>JBIIOU010000088.1:0-8284 GCA_044336815.1 Candidatus Nanopelagicales bacterium
GTTTGACCTCACGGTGTTTCTCACCTAAGGCGCGACCACAAACGGCGATATGCGTTCGGAGTAAAAGCGCACAGTCTTACGGCCGCACCAAATATGGGTCGTGGGAGTTCAGGACACGATAGTCCCTTTGGGTGCTGCCGATAATCGCCGAGGCTGAGCCTCCGGTCAGGATTGAACTGACGACCTACCGCTTACAAGGCGGTTGCTCTACCACTGAGCTACAGAGGCGTTACCGAACTAGGTGATAATACCGGCCACTTATTTTTGGGATGAATGGTGAAGTAAATAGGCGGATATCGGGGGCTCGGGTAGGTACTGAAATCAGCTTGGGGCCGTTCTCTGTGGGGTTATCGCGTAAGTAAAAATCCCGGTGAGGAGGGCAAGTAAAAACACCGAGGGCCAGGCGCCAATTGCCTTGCCGAGCGGATGTGAAATAACGAATGCAATCCCGAATAGCAGAACGGCGATGATGGCCCGCAGTGGCCCGGCCAGCTGCCACCACTTAATCCCGCACCAGATGGCACCGGCTATGAGCGCGATGCCGCCGAGCCAGCGCACTCCGGTGACCGAAGCAATGCCAAAGCCGACAATGAGGGCGACTGCGCCGGTGGCAGCGGTGATCATTCGAGTCATACGCGTGTTGGGCGCCTCGCGTATCGCCCACCGATCAAAACTGCAATTAAGTACATAAGTGCGACAACGGCAATTAGCCACTGGTAACCAAGTATTAATGACAGGTACTCAAGACAGCCACCGATCATTGCGCCGAAAAGATTCGCGGCAAATGCTGAGGTCGGGTTAGCGGCATCCTTGAACCTAGACGTGAAAAGCAAGTTAGCGCAGAACACGGGCAGGAAGGCCAAAATCACCGCGAACAGCAATCGAAGTGGAATCGGTAGGCCAAGTAGTGCCGAGTTTGGCACTAGGAAGGCAAGCAAGAGTGAGGCAAAGAGCGCGATGATTATCGCCCGCCTTGGCACCGTGAACTTCTTGGTGATCTCGATGGCGGCCAGCACAGCGAGCAGCACGCCGGTGAAAACCAAAGCATTCACGAGCCAGGTGGTGCCAAATAGCAAGGCGAATGTAGTGATAGATCTGGTCTCGAGGAGCAAGAAAGCAACTCCCATGAAGAACAGATCAGCGTATCCAGCCATTGAGCGAAGTGGGCCCCCGAAGATGCGCACGCCAAGGAGTGAGACACCAAGAATCAATGCGATTACGATGAGATAAAGCGTTGGTATCGTTCGCTCCTTTAGGTATAGGAACGGCCGGTCATCTACCGCAGGTGGCGGTATTTCGGCGGCGGCAATACTGGCACGATCCCAGACCGCATTAGGTGCACACACCACATTGCCCTGCTCTTTACCGATGGCTATCACGGCTAGGGATTGCACCGCGGTGAATGTGTCAAGGCAGGGTGCGTGGCCGTATACCTCATCAACGGTGCCAGCGAGGCGATTTATCAGCCACGGTTCACGGTAGTAGTTGTACATCGCGAAAACACCTTCATCGGTGAGGTGATCACGTGCGGCCTGCATAGATTGTTCGGTGAACAGATATGACTCTAGGCGCAGTTGGCTCGCACCGGATACGAGTGTCAACGAGTCAGGTAATGCGAAAAGAATAAGGTCGTACTTATCGGTATTACCTGACAAGAACGCGCGGCCGTCATTGATGTGAACAGAGACCCGCGGATCGTCATAGGGATTATTGGGATTTATCTGCGATCCAATTTGTTGAATTCGCGGATCAATCTCAACCGCGTCGACATGCTTTGCGCCATTAGCGAGTGCCAGGGCGACGTCAGTGCCGGTGCCGGCGCCAACTATCAAAACATTATTGAGCGGATTACCCGCAGCTCGTTCATACGGGCGGCCATACATGGGCTCTGATTTAAGACGCTCCTGGACGTCCATCACATTTTGGTGCGGAATTCCATTGACTTGAATGGTGGTGTATTCAACAGGGGTTCCGGCATTAAAAGTGTCGGTATGCACTTTGTAGTAAGGCGACCAAGAAACCCCAGCAGAAATGGATTCAAATACCAGCAAACCGATCACCGCTACCATTGCAAAGCGCGATAGCCACGGCAGGCGCACGCCGTATAGCAACCACAGTGCGATGAACGTGACCACCGGCCAGATCCACGAAGGTGCGCGCAGGAACGCGATAACGGTAAATGCCAACGTGCCGGCGATTGAGCCGATGATGTCCCAGCGGTAGGCGTCCAAAGCCCCAAATGCGCGAAAGGCGCGGCCGGTGATTTCGCCGAACATTGTCATGGTGATTGCGATTACGATAAAAACCAGTGGCAATGAAACCCAAGTTGGTAGCCCGGTCGGCTGCACCATCGTAAAGAAGATCAAGTCATTGGAAGAGCCTTCAATCTTGGCGGGAAAGACTGAGATGAAGGCCACGATTATTAGCAGGCCGATCGGCACATAACGCCCGATATCGGTGGGGCGACTAGAGCGCAGGAATCCAAGGCCGATACCGAGGAAGGAGGCGAGCAGGATGAGATTTGAGAAGTAGGACAGGTGGACTAGGTTCGCGCCACACCAACGGATCAACGCTAGTTGTACGAACAGCATGAGCGCGCTGGCAACGATTAGTCGGGCGCGGCCGGTCAGGACAAAGGATGCGGGGGAAGTCACCGGGTCAGGTTAGTACCCGAAGGATCGGGTCGGCCCCCGTAGCCGAAACTCGGGCGAGCCACGAGTCGGTGATCGGCACCGGCCGCGTCGGTATCGCCCACGGCACGAACCCAGACCAAAGCCGTTTGCCACCTTGCACGACTTCGAGTCGGGGCAGTCGGCGGCGCTCGGTGAACTGCACGAGTACTTTGCCGCGAGGTGCGGTGAGTACCTCGGGGGTCAGTAAATTAGGTGTTGCCCAGTCGATCGGCCCCTCGGTGAGCAGTCGTAGGGGCGTTGCTTGCCGAGTACTTGGAGTCGCTAAGTAGGCGGCGATGGAAGCAGCGGCGTGCTCGCCATCGAGGGCACAAATATCGGCGGTGGCGGCCGGGTGCAACACATTGCCGATTGCAAAGATGCCTGGCGTGCTGGTCGCGAGCTGAGCATTAACCGCCGGCCCGCCCGTGCCCGGGTCAATCTCGAGGCCGGCTCGACGGGCAAGTTCATTCTCGGAAACCCAATCTCCGGTGAAAACCACACTGTCACAGTCGAGGATCTTTGAACGGCCTTTCGCATCTTGGATTTGAACACCCGTAACTTGTTGGTCACCGAGAATCTCGATGACCTTTGTTGAGGTAAGCAGCGGGAAGCGCCACCTAGCGCGCGCAGCAAAATTGAATGCTGAAAATGAGTCATGTCGGCGGCGCTCGGTGACCATTGCGACGACATCACATTTGGCATGACGCAAGGTGAGTACGGCCGAGTACGAAACATGTTCGGCGCCAACGATCACGGCACGCTTGCCAGGCGAACCGTGTTGCAAATGCACAAGTCTTTGCAACCAGCCCGTGGTGAATACGCCCGCGGGCCTGGTACCTGGGACCAACCGCGCTGCTCGGGGCCTTTCGCGACAACCGGTAGCTATAACAATTACTTTCGCCTTGACGGTAAGGCGCCCAGAAGGAGCGGTTACTTCGATGGTGTGTTGAGTTGCATCGATATCAGTGACGGTGGCTTCCGTCATGATCCGTGCACCACCTTTGACGGCCCGCAGCGCAAGGTGGCCCGCGTAGATGGGCCCCCGCAGTGGTTGCCGTAAATCGCGAATCCCATAACCGTGGTGATCCGAATAGCGTGGCACTCCACCGGGCTGGGTATCGCGATCGATGATCAACACGTCACTGATTCCGAGTTCACCGAGTGCATGAGCGAGAGTCAGGCCCGCTGGGCCAGCACCGATCACCACAACGTCAACATTTTGCGGCGCTGGGTGTTGCTGGTCAGTCATGAGTGTGCCCGGACCACGCGGTGGTCATCTCGGTGATCAAAGCCCCGCAATGAAAACCTTGACAGCGCCCAGCGAGAGCTCTGGTGCGTCTTCGCAATCCGTCGATGTCGCCGGCGGGCACCGGGCTGGTGAGGGCATCCCTAACCTCTCCGAGGGTCACTCGTTCACATAGGCAAAGGATGCGCCCGTATGCGGGATCGGCAGATATAAGCGCGGCATCTTGATAAGGCCGCGGCCGTGACTCCGCAAGATTTGGCATCGTCACGGTGGTGGGTGACTTCAAATCCTGCATTACGACACCGCGCTCACCTAGGTCAGCTACCACCTGCTCGGCGATAGCGAGTGAGGATGAGATCCCCGTCGATCTTATTCCACCAACGCGCACATATTTATCGGCGAAGACCTCGTAGCAGTAGTCACTGTGTTCACTTGCAGCGCGGAGGCCTGAGTAAGTGGCCGTGACTTCCTCGTCAACAAGTCTTGGCATGATCGCGCGGCCTTTATCCAGCAGGCCGGCCAAAGCCTCAGCGGTGGTATTTGTTGCGGTCTTATCGGTTAGATCTTCGGCGGTTGGTCCGAGCAGCACATTGCCGTAAATAGTTGGTGCAACCAGAACGCCCTTGGTGGTAGCCGTGGGCACCGGCAAAATCACATGTTTAACGAGTGACCGTGCGAGTTTGTCGAACACAATCAGCTGCCCACGCCGCGGGGTGATGGTGAAGCCATCATGGCCGAGTAGGCGATCGACTACGTCACTGTTGAGGCCGGCCGCATTTATCACCCAGGTTGCGTACACGGTGCCAGCGGCGGTTTGTAGTTCGTGGCGGCCTTCAATGCGCGCGGCTTTTGTAACTTCAGCCTTACGCAATAACGTGCCACCATTGACTACGAAGTCGGTCGCGAGGGCGATAACAATCGACCACGGGTCGAGTAAGCCCTCATCGGGTACTAGTAGGCCACCGTGGGCACCGGGGCCTAGATTCGGTTCCAGTTCATAAACTTGTGACTTGCTTTTTACTTCGATACGGGTGTAGCCGGTGGCCTGCGCGTTCTTGATGATGGATTCAAGTCGCAAGAGTTGCTCATCATCCCAAGCCACCAGTAAGGCTCCGGTGCGCTCCAGTGGCCAGCCGAAATCGGACGCTCGCTCCTGAAGTAATTGATGCCCGCGGGCCACAAGTTTGGCCTCCAAGGTTGCGGGCTTGGCATCAAAGCCGGTGTGCCAAATTGCGGTATTGGCTTTACTGGTGCCGGCCCCAACATCGGCTGCGGCTTCTAGCAGGACAACCCGCAGGCTCTGGCGCACAAGAGCGCTGGCAATCGCGCAGCCGACAACACCGCCACCGACCACCGCGACGTCGAAGGTCTGCTCCACACCGTCGATTATCGCTCAATCGGTTCGAAGATGTTCCGGGGTTGCCATCCGGCGATGATCTCGGCTTCGGCTCCGGGCCCCGATAAGCCGCGCAGGGTGGTGGCGGCAATCCCGAGCGCAGTGGCGCAGCCATGGGGGTAAACCTCAATAGCAATGCCAAGATCATCGGCCTGAAGCTGCATTAAGACCTTTGATTGAGTCAGGCCACCATCTACGCGAAGCACTTTCAGCGACTCACCCAGATCGATTTCGACTGCGCGCACCACCGCCGTGACTTCGGCTGCGAGTCCGGTAAAAAAAGCGCGCGCGATATGGCTAGGGGTGCTTGCGAGGCTGAGTCCGGTGATTTGCGCCCGCTGATTTGGCGCCCAAACCGGCGCCCCCCGACCGGTAAATACCGGCTCGAAATTTACGCCAGCGGTATCGGTAACCGCACCTGCTAGCACATCGAGATCGGCTGGGTCTTTAATAAACCCGACCCGTTGCAACCACGTGACACCGGCTCCTGCGCTATAAACCTGCCCGTCAATGCAAGACGAGCGGGTACCGTCAGAAAATACCCAAGCCAGTGATGTCGCGAGCCTTGAAGTGGAATGAACATGTGTGGTACCGACATTGGCCAATAAGAAGGCACCCGTGCCGTAGGTGCACTTGGCGAGGCCTCGAACGTTGCAGCCCTCGGCGAAGAGCGCCGCCTGTTGATCAACCATCAGGCCGATCACGGGAATGGAGCCGCCGAACACTTCAGTGGTGCCAACTTGTGCATCGCAGGGCAAAATTTCAGGCAGGGTTGACGGGTCTATGCCGTAGCTATCGCAGGCGGCGGTGGACCACTGCAAAGTTTCGGGGTCGAGTAGCTGGGTGCGTGATGCGGTCGAAAAATCGGTTGCATATCTACCGGTAAGCCGCGCCGTCACAAAGGCATCAATAGTTGAAATCACCGAATCAGCCGGCAATTGGTTATTGCGTTTTAGCCAGGTCATTTTTGGGGCCGCGAAATACGGATCAACCGGTAAGCCCGTGATCGACCAAAGTGTCTCGCGTTCTTTCGGTGAGAAACCATCGGTGATCACATGTGAGCGGCGGTCTTGCCAGGAAAGCGCCGATGTCATCGCTACCCCTGTAGCCCGGCTCCAACCGAGCACGGTCTCACCTTGATTACCAAGACCAACGGCGTCAATGTGCGCACCCGAATGCGCTATTGCTGCTCGACCGGCTGCAATCACACTCTCGATAAGGAGCTCTGGATCTTGCTCAATCTTGTCACCGTCAAATGTCAATCCGGCTACTGGTACATCGACCTCGCTGAGGATTCCGCGAGATTGACACCACACCACGGCTTTGGTCGCCGAAGTCCCTTGATCAATTGCGAGAATTATCAATGGCAATTAGCCGATGGATAGGCCCAGTAATTCGCGCGAGACGGCATCCGCTCCGCGCCAGCAGTCATGGAAGGAAGTGTAGAGGGGGATCGGTGCCATGCGGATGATGTTTGGCTTGCGATCATCGGGTATTACCCCCCAATTTTCCTCCATGCGCTTAGCAAATTGCGCAACATCGGTGTCGAGGCGGATCGAAATTTGACTGCCGCGCCGAGCGGCTTCGCGCGGTGTCACAATCCCAAGAGGAGCTCTGGTAGCAAGATCGTCAAGGAGTGAAAGCAGGTAGTCACTTAGCTGCAAACTGCGTTTGCGTAAGGCGGGCATGCCGACCGAGTCAAAGATCTCCAGCGACGCGCGAATTGGAGCAATGGCGAGAATTGGCGAAGTGGAAAGCACCCAAGCTTCGGCCGTTGGTGGGGTGTCGATTACCGGCGCCATGTCGAAGCGGGTTTCGAGCCGATTGCCGTACCAACCCTCCAGGCGCTGAATATCGGGGTCGGCTAGATGCCGCTCGTGGACAAAGGCCGCGGCAACAGCACCGGGTCCGGAGTTCAAATACTTGTAATTGCACCAAGCCGCGAAGTCAACTCCCCAATCGTGCAGTGATAGCGGCACATTTCCGGCGGCGTGCGCGAGATCCCAGCCGACGAAAATCCCGGCCTTACGACCCGCGGCGGTGATGGCCGCGATGTCCATCAGTTCACCCGTCAGGTAGTTGATGCCGCTGAGCATCAGGGTGGCAATTCGGGGCCCTTGCTGTTCGATCACGGAGATCACATCTTCGGTACGAAGAACATCTTCACCCGCGCGCGGGCGTAGGCGAAGGATGGCTTCATCGGGGTCGTATCCGCGTAGGCGGGCGTGGCTGCGTACGGCATAGGAGTCTGACGGGAACGCATAGTCCTCGATGAGGATCTGATGGCGCTCGGCGGTTGGCCGATAAAACGATGCGAGCATCAGGTGCAGGTTCACCGTCAAGGTATTCATAACTGAAACTTCTTGGGGCAGCGCGCCAACCACCCGACTCAAAGCTTCATTCACGTACTGGTGGTAGTGCAGCCACGGATCACCGCCGGTGAAGTGCCCGTGCACACCGCGCTGCGACCAGGATTCAAGAACATCTGTGATCGCTGCTGCTGTGGTAATTGGTTGAAGCCCGAGGGAGTTGCCGGCGAAGTAGGCATCGTGCGGGTATGCGCCACTATTTGCCGGCAATTGGATGAACTGCGACCGAGTTGCTGACGGGTGTGCGGTATCTAGGTCATAGGCATACTGCTCTGACAGGTTCATTACCGAACTTGCTCCTAGCTGCTTAGAAATGGGTCTAGCTGAATCCGGCAATTAAACATATGCGCGATACGACCATAGTTCATCAAAAGTTACCCGTGACATGCTTTTCTCGAGCCACTGGATACCCGACGAACCACCACTACCAACTTTGGCTCCGAGTGACTGCTTCACCGCACGTAAGTGCAGGGACCGCCAATCCAGGAAGGCCTGTGAGATCTCCGAAAGCACATCACCGAGCATACGTAGTGGATCATTGACCGGAAGTTCGGTATAGACCTTCACCCACGCCGCCTGGACTGAATCATTTGGCGTGTAC
>JBIIOU010000089.1:0-8129 GCA_044336815.1 Candidatus Nanopelagicales bacterium
ACCACGATGAACACCATGGCAGATGGCATCGCTGTTGGTCGACCAGGTGCGGTGCCATTTGCGATCGTATCGAATCTAGTTGACGAAATCGTCACAGTTTCAGAGAGTGAGATCGCTCGTGCAGTTCTGATGCTGCTCGAGCGGGCGAAATTACTTGTTGAACCCGCAGGTGCAGCGGCAACTGCAGCTGTACTCGCGCGTCCGCAGGATTTCGAGCCCCCTGTTGCCGTGGTAATTAGCGGCGGAAATGTCGACTCGCTGCTGCTCATGCGCATCATCAGGTTTGGAATGGCGGCCGCGGGTCGCTTCTTGACTGTGCGAGTGAGGGTACTTGATAAACCGGGTTCACTAGCGCAATTACTCGAGGCCGTGCGCAAGTCTAATTCCAATGTAGTCGAGATTGAGCACAATCGAATTGACCCAGGGTTGTCAGTTGACGAAGTCGATATTGTGGTTCAAGTTGAGACCCGAGGCCCCGATCACCGCGACGAGTTACTTCGCCAATTGGGTGAAGCCGGCTATGAAATTCTTGACCGGTAGGCTCAGAAACATGTCAGACAAACCAGCGGTTTACGCCGAGGGCATCACTCGCACCTTCGGTGACGTTAAGGCCCTTGACGGCATGGATCTTGTCGTTCAAAGGGGTCAGGTAGTTGGCCTTTTAGGCCCCAACGGGGCGGGCAAAACCACCATGGTGCGCATTTTGAGCACCCTGTTGAAACCAACGGGTGGCCATGCTGAAGTCGCCGGCTTTGATGTTGTTAAGCAGGCTAATCAGGTTCGGCGGATGATCGGTCTAACGGGGCAGTACGCGGCGGTTGATGAGTACTTAACCGGACGCGAAAATTTGCGCATGTTCGGTGACCTTTTCCATTTAACACCGACGTATGTCAAAGCTCGCTCCGAGGAACTGCTAACTTCATTTGATCTCGATGATGCCGCTGATCGATCCGTTCGCACCTACTCAGGTGGTATGCGCCGGCGACTTGACCTCGCGGCTAGTTTGATCGCCCGGCCGGAGATCTTGTTCCTGGATGAGCCGACAACGGGGCTAGATCCGCGCTCTCGACTCGGCATGTGGCAGGTAATTAACGATTTGGTAGCCGATGGCACCACAGTCTTGCTAACTACCCAGTACTTGGAAGAAGCCGATCAATTAGCGCAAGACATTGTGGTAATTGACCACGGACACGTGATCGCGCACGGCACCGCTGAGCAACTCAAAGATCAAATAGGCGGTGACCGCATTGAGGTTACCGTCCATGACGATGCCACGGCAGAGCGCGCAGCACGTGCTATGGAGTCGGTTATCTCAGGACACCCGTTGATTGAGGGCAAGAAGATTTCCGCACCGGTGAGTGGTGGTTCAATGGTTTTGGTCGGGGCGATTAGAGCTCTTGACCTGGAGCAAATTGAAATTACCGACATCATGTTGCGCCGACCAACCCTTGACGATGTCTTCATGTCATTGACCGGCCATCTGGCCGAGGACGAAACCCAACGTCCGGAACCAACGCGTCGAAGAGGAGTGCGTAGGCGATGAGTGCAATTACGGTAGGTCACCCGGTCGCATTACGGAGACCCATTTACGGTTGGGCATTGCACGACGGGTTCGTAGTTGCGCGCCGTAATCTCATTCAAACCCTACGTGTACCTGAGTTGCTCTTCTTTTCACTGGTGCAGCCCGTTATCTTCGTGCTGCTCTTCGCGTACGTCTTTGGCGGTGCAATCCCCATCCCCGGCGACGGTGCGAGCTCGGCTGATGCGGCAAATGCGTACCGCCAGTACCTGATGCCGGGTATTTTCGGCCAGACGGTGGCTTTCGCGGCAGCAGCCAGCACGGTGGGCCTTGCCGAAGACATGAGCCGGGGCATCATTGATCGCTTTCGCGCCTTGCCGATGTCGCCATCAGCGGTGCTATTAGGGCGTACGTTCGCAGACGCAGTTCGTCAAATTCTTGTGCTCGCGGTACTAAGCATCACCGGGTTACTCGTTGGGTGGCGAATAAATAATGGCTTTTTCAGCGCACTCTTGGCCTACGCCCTGTTGCTGTTTTTCGCCTACACCGTTGCGTGGGTTGGTGCTTGGATCGGGTTGAGCGTTCCTAACCCCGAGACCGCAAATACTGCAGGTTTGGCGTGGTTGTTTCCTTTGACCTTCCTGTCTAATGCGTTTGTGCCAATTTCCTCAATGCCAGATTGGCTGCAGCCGATAGCCGCATACAACCCGATATCTACATTGGTTCTGGCCACGCGTGAACTATTCGGTAACCCGACGGGTATCCAACCGCACTACTGGTCACTTGACAATGCGGCGCTGTACACCCTGATTTCCTGCGCGGTCCTAATCGGAATCTTCGCGCCCTTGGCGGTGCGCAAGTACCGCAACGCGACTTCGCGCTAACGGATATACGGCTCGACTTTTACGATGTCAACCGACATCTCCTTGCCATTAGCAAGTTGATAAACGGCACTCTCGCCAACGCGCTTGCGCATTACTGCTGAACCTAGCGGTGATGTCGGGGAGTAAACCTCTATGGAGGCGTGCGCTGCTTCTTCGCGGGAGCCCAACAAAAAAGTTTCGACTTCACCGTCGGACGGGAATCGCACAGTGACGACTTTGCCCTGAGCTACTTCGTCAGCTTCGGCATCGGGCACACCTATCTGTGCGCTCTCCAAGAGTTGACGCAACTGACGAATCCGGGCCTCACTCTTGCCCTGTTCCTCTTTTGCGGCGTGGTAGCCGCCGTTCTCCTTTAAGTCACCCTCTTCGCGAGCGAGCTCAATGCGCTTGGTGATCTCGGTGCGGCCCGGGCCTTCGCGTTCGGCAAGTTCACCTTGCAGTCGGTCATATGCCTCTTGGGTCAGCCAAGTTACTTCGCTCATGGGAGATGAGGGTAACGGTGAAATCCTAAAAGGGGTAACTGAGAGCGTGAATTGTTACCGGTTATGGGGACCAAGGCTGGTCTGGCGGTACGACACCGGGCGGGAATTGGGGTTGAATTACATTCGCGGTTAGCCCGACACTGCATCCCAAGAGTTCGAGGACATAGGCGGGCGCCAAGGTGCGAAGCTCGTAATCAACGCGCACCGTAGCGGCTCCGGGTTCAATGGTGATGGGGGCGTAGCCGACATCGGCTCTGGATTTGTCTTGCGCGCGCACCACGCAGGTGACTGTGTCTGCCGCCTGGCGTTGCAAGTCGAATGTCACTGACACATGGTCGGGGGCGACGTCATCCCAAGTGATTAGGGTGGCGGTTAGCGTGTCGCGATTTAGTCCGAGTGAGACAAAAATGAGGGCGGCCACAAAACCCACTATCAAAATGGTCGCCCCGATAATGGTGCCCATTGGTCGTCGATCTAGCCCATATCGGGCGATCATCTGCGGGGAGAGTTGGTCCCGGCGAAATGGTGATGGCATGAATGCCACACTAATGCTTGTGTCCCCAGCCCTGCGCCTCATGGCGGTCCATGCCCACCCCGATGATGAATCGAGTAAGGGTGCCGCCGCCACTGCTAAATATGTGGCCGAGGGTGTTGAAGTATTGGTGGTGACCTGCACCGGCGGTGAGCGTGGCGACGTACTAAATGAGCAGGCGGCCGCCGAGGTAGCCGAACTTGGCCTGGAGGAAGTACGCCGCCGGGAGATGGCGCGGGCCGCTGAGATTTTGGGCGTGCGCCAAGTGTGGCTGGGTTTCCCAGATTCTGGGTTCCCGGAGGGCGACCCGCTGCCCCCATTGCCGGTGGGTTGCTTCGCGGCCCTGCCGCTCGAACTAGTAGTTGCTCCGTTGGTCGCACTCATCCGTGAATTTCAGCCACAGGTTGTCACCACCTATGACGAAAATGGTGGATACCCGCATCCAGACCACATCCGCACCCATGAAGTGACCATGGCCGCGGTTGATGCAGCCGCTGACCCCGCGATGTACCTAGGCGTGGGCGGTGCGCCGTGGCAGGTTTCCAAGGTCTACTACAACCAGCAGTTCAGTAAGCAGCGGGTGCTGGCGCTGCACTTGGCAATGACGGATGCTGATCTGGAATCCCCTTATGACGATTGGCTCAAAGACTGGAAGGATCACCCGGAGGATGCGGATCGACTAACAACTCGTGTTGATGCGGCCGCGTGGTTTGAGGTCCGCGACCAGGCACTGTCAGCGCATCGAACCCAGATCGACCCCGAAGGGCGGTGGTTTGCGGTTCCGATGGAACTACAAAAGACAGTGTGGCCAACCGAAGATTTTGAACTGGCAAGATCAACCATTGCCGTTGAACTACCGGAAAATGATCTATTCGCGGGACTAAGGGGCAGGTAATGGAACCAGATCCGAATAGCGAACTAAGTAAGCTCATTGATGGCGCTGGGCCCATTGCCGGCCTTTTCGTCCTGGCCTTGGGAATTGCCTTGGTACTGCTTTGGTTTTCACTTAATCGTCAAATGAAGCGGATTAACCCTGACCTGCCGATGGGGCGAGGCAATAGCGAAGACATTGACGATGAAGGACCAGCCGCGGATCTCGAACTGACCAATGAGGCGCTTGAGCGCGGAGCAGATGAGCAAGCGCCCAACTCCTAGCGCGCTGCTCCGCACGGCGGTCACGCCGCGCTGGGTTGGTTTCGCGTTGCTAGCGACCATCTTCATGATCGGCTGCGTGGCATTAGGGCGCTGGCAGTGGGATAGAACCCAAGACATCATTCAAGCCGAACAGGCATCGAGGTCGGCACCACGCGCCATTGAAGAAGTTGCGGTGCCCGGTGGCAACTTGGCGAATGAATCAATTGGCCAACCGGTTTTCGCGAAGGGCAACTATGAGGCCGCTGGCCAGTTGGTGGTTTTAAATCGCTCATTTGCTGATCAACCCGGAGTCTGGGTCGTGACCCCACTTCGACTAGTTGACGGGTCACTTATCGCGGTATTGCGCGGCTGGCTACCTGACCCAACAGCACCGGGTGTAGCGCCACCGGGGGCCCCAGTGGTAGTAACCGGTGTGGTGCAACCAGACGAGGGCTTCTATGCCGAGGCTAAACCAGACCCGGGCACCCTAGTCGCGATTTCGAGTGTCGAACTGCGCAAGCTTTGGGGCCCGGAGACCAGGCCCGGGTATATCACTTTGGCCACCCAGCAACCCGCGTTCACTCCGGGTCCGACACCGGTACCGCCAACCGTGGTTACCGGCAATGTCGCATTCCCGATCCAAAATCTCTTCTACGCCATTCAATGGTTAATCTTCGCGGCCTTCGCCAGTTTTGTCTACGGCCGCTGGTTGTGGCGCGATGCGCAAGAAATGGGCGCTAAGGATATCGATTTTACGATTACGGTTACGCCGTCATGATTTATGTAATTGGTGAGGCTTTAATCGACATCATCGTCGACGTTGAGGGCAAGGTTCTGGCAACAGTTGTGGGTGGGGCACCTTTGAATACGGCCCGCACGATCTCACGTCTTGATGTTTCAGCAACTTTCCTGGGTGGGATCTCGACCGATACCTTCGGTAATCGCATCATGCGACTGCTTGCCGAAGACGGAGTGCACTACGCACTTGGTAGTCAGGTGCCCGAGCCAACGACGCTGGCGATTGCCGAACTTGATCAATACGGTGCAGCAACATATCGATTCGTCATGGATAAAACTTCGGCCACCGCCGTAACCCCTGATGCCGCGCTGGCGGCTATTGGCCCAGATTGCCGGGCACTGCATGCTGGCACACTCGGGTTAGTTTTGCAGCCACTCGCTGATGCAACTAGCGCTGTTGTTGAGTCCTCACCAGCCGATCGAATCGTAATGATTGATCCGAATTGCCGGCCGAGTGTCATGGTGTCATCCGACACGTTCAGGCGCACCCTTGATTCAGTCCTTGCCCGCGCCGATATTGTGAAAGTAAGTAGCGACGATCTTGCGTTCATGAGCCCAGCCTTAGATGCGCAGACCGCGGCCCAGGAGTTACAGCGCGAAAGCGGAGCGCTAGTCCTCTTTACCGACGGCCCCAATTCAGTTCAGCTAATCACGGCGGCCGAGACCGTTACCCTTGAGGTGCCAAAGGTGAAGGTGGTCGACACCGTTGGTGCTGGCGACTCCTTCAGCGGAGGATTCTTAGCGCAATGGTTGGGTCGGGGGCTGGGCCGCAACGACCTTGCGGACCTATCCGCCGTGGTCGAGGCGGCATCTTTTGGTATCAAAGTTGCCGCTATTACCTGCCAACGCGCCGGCGCGGATCCACCACGCGCGAGTGAACTGAAAGCAGGTTAGCCTGACGCCATGGAAAAAATCGGTGGTGCCGCACTTCGTTACCGAATTATGGCCTGGGTTACCGGGGTAGTTCTTGGCTGCCTCACCATTTGGCTCATTGTGGGCTACGGGTTCATGGATTACGCAAACACCGATGTCAAGCCGGATCTGTACCGGCTGCTGTGGACAGCCCACGGTTGGCTGTACTTCATTTATCTAATTGTTGGAACTGATCTGGCATTTCGGATGCGTTACAGCATTTTGCGCACCCTTGGCATTTTAATTGCCGGCACCGTGCCCTTCATGTCATTTGTTTCAGAATATTTTGTTCACAAGGACGTGGCCGCAAGGGTGGCAGCGCTGCAGGGCGAAACTTCTTAGTTGGCGTGAGCGCGCACGTTTTGGTCGTGAAATCGACTGAAAATGACGATTTCACGACCAAAACGTGCGCACTCAGCGGCATCCGGTTGCTAGGTAAGTGACCAGTTGATCGGATCGACGCCCAGTTCATAAAGAAACTCGTTCGCCCGGCTAAATGGCTTGGAGCCGAAGAATCCTCGGTCGGCCGACATCGGACTCGGATGTGCACTCGCAATGATCGGCACATCGGGTAGTGCAGGCGCGAGCGATTGGGCGTCCTTGCCCCATAAAATTGCGACAAGGGGCTGATCATCGCGATCAACGAGAGCTTCTATCGCGGCGTCGGTCACTTGCTCCCAGCCGATGCCCCGGTGGCTGCCAGATTCACCGGCTTGCACGGTGAGTACTCGGTTAAGTAGTAGCACTCCTTGTGTCGTCCACGCTGACAGGTCGCCAGCAGCCGGCGTTGCTACGCCAAGATCGCTGCCCAACTCCTTGTAAATATTCTGCAGACTTCGCGGTAGTGGCCGAACATCTGGTGCGACCGCAAACGAAAGCCCGATCGGGTGCCCCGGGGTGGGGTAGGGATCTTGGCCAACTATCAGCACTCGCACATCTGGCAGTGGTTGTGCGAATGCCCGCAAAATGTGCTCACCGGCTGGTAGCCAGGGGCGCCCACCCGCAGTCTCGGCACGCAGAAATTCACCAATAACAGAGATGGTTTCCGCTTGGCCTGAAAGTGCTTCAACCCACGTGGGATGCACCAACTCACTTAGCGGTTTTGCCACGCCGGCAATCTAGCGCGCCGCTGTTGGATCGAGGTGGGTTGGGTAAACGTCCAGATCAACGGCTTTGACGCTGACCCACACTCGGGTGCCGGGTGCCAGACCAAGTTCGGCTACCGCGCCGGGGGTGACAGCTGCTACAACAGTTGGGGGGCCATCAATTTGCACCCGCACCCGATCATGTGAGGCTTCCAGGGCCATGATTGTGCCGGGCCAGACATTGCGCGGACTACCCTCTGGCTGCACGCGGTGCACCGAAACCGACTCGGGGCGAATTACCGCAAGCACCGGACCGGATGTATCGATATCGGCCGTGTGCAAGACCCCTCCGTCATCAAGAGTTAATTCACCACTCCGGGTATTGCCGCGCAGCAAGGTGACGCCGATCAGTGCTGCCGCATAAGGGGTGGCAGGGCGGCGGGCGATTTCAGCCGGAGTCGCATCTTGCACGACGACGCCGCTTTCCAACACTATGACTCGATCGGCTAGCAGCATCGCATCAAGTGGGTCATGGGTTACAAAGACAGTGCATCCAGCAAAGGTTGATAGCTGCTGAGCCAGTTCAATGCGGATGTTGGATCTGGTTTGAATGTCGAGGGCCGCAAGAGGTTCATCGAGCAGCAGCACATCAGGTTTAGTTGCCAAGGCACGTGCCAGCGCGACACGTTGCGCTTGACCACCAGAGAGCGAGGCCGGCCACCGTTCGGCGAGATCATTGATTCCGAGTTGAGTCAGCACTTCGTGGGCAAGTTGATCGGCGGC
>JBIIOU010000090.1:0-8007 GCA_044336815.1 Candidatus Nanopelagicales bacterium
GTCTGATCCGATTGCAATTCTCACTTTGACTCCCCTGCTCCACTTTGCCTAGGTCTTCCGCTAATGAGTTGCTGATCCCGCACCAGTTCGATCATTGTCTCGCGCCGCTCTGCGAGCAGTTGCATCGCGGTCTTCGCAGGCTCAACCACACTCGATGCCTCGGCGCGGTTCACTGCTCGGACTTGGCCCGATGCAAGTATCGCTGCGCCAACAACCGCGGCATTGGGCACATCAACCACCCCGAGTGCGCATCCGGTTGCATCAGCAAGGAGTTGGCGGAAAACCCGATCGTGAGTACCACCCCCAACAAGTGGTACGACGTCGGGCAATACCGCGCCGGTATTTGTCACCGCGGTGACCGCCAAGGCGACCGCTTGAGCCACCCCCTCCAAGATGCTGCGCAGCATCGCGGCACGATCGGTCGATAAGCCAATACCGTGCCAGGATCCGCGCAACTCCGCGTCCATAAATGGAGTGCGCTCACCTGCGACATATGGCACGTAAATCGGATCACTCGAATGTATGCCATCGTGAAGTGCTGCCACCGCTTCATCAACGTCCGAGCCAAACCAGCTGAGGGCAGCTGTCAATGACAACCCGGCATTTTGCACCGCACCAATTCGAAACCATCCAACTCCGATGTCTCCAGCGGTCGCGAAAGTATGTGTCACTAGTGAGGAATCGAGATTAGGTTGGGCGAGCACACTTACTACCTGTGCACCCGTGCCGACAGCGATGAACCCGTCACCGGGGCGAAGGCCTAGCCCAGCCAGTGCGCAGGCGGTATCGGCCGCACCGACCACCGCTGGTATTTCACGCCCCAAATTTATCAAGCCAGCAGGTGCATTAGAGCTAATGATTTCTGGAAGTAACTGCTCACTCAGCCCTGCCCACGCGAGCGCGGCTGGCGCCCAAGCTTCAGTTGCTACGTCACACAGCAAAGTGCCGGTGGCATCACTCGGGTCAGTTGCGATCGCCCCACCAAGGGCTGCACGCAGCCAGTCCTTTGGCTGCAGCACGTAACGCGCGCGCGCCATGACGTCCGGCTCATTGGCATAAAGCCAGGCAACGCTGGTAGCAGCGAAACCCGGCACCGCCGGTGAGCCAAGTTGTGACAATTGATGGGCGGAGAACTGCTGCGACATTGACTGCACCTGGGGCATCGAGCGAGCATCGGCCCATAAAATCGCCGGCCGAAGTGGCACGAGGTTTTCATCGACCACCACCACTCCGTGCATCTGGCCGCTGAAACCAACAACTTTAGGTTGCTCTGCTTTTAGGACGTCCGCGGTCGCAGACCACACTGCCTCAAGCCACGCGCTCGGATCACTTTGTGCCCACCCCGGCTGCGGTGAATCCACCCGATAGGCGCGCTGCGCCTCGGCGAGCACCCTGCCCTCCTCGGTAACCACCGCGGCCTTAACTGAGCCCGTCCCTAAATCAATCCCAAGGAAGGTCATTACCTCAACAGCTCCACACATGGCAGTATCTCTCATGTGAACCACAGTTCTCTGGGACCCGGGACAGTAGTAGTAGTTGGAAGTCTTAACGTTGATCTGGTGGTCGCGCTCGATCGGATGCCTGAGCAAGGTGAGACGGTGCTGGGCGACTCATTGGAGCGTCACGCCGGTGGCAAGGGGCTAAACCAGGCGATAGCTGCCTCTCGCCTAGGCGCCAACGTCCGGTTACTCGGCGCAGTTGGTGACGATGAATCCGGGGCGTGGCTGCGCGAATTGCTACGCGCGGACAACGTCGATGACGAAGGGGTTGCCACAGTGACGGGGCCCTCGGGCACCGCTCTCATTGAGGTAGACGCACGCGGCTTAAATCGCATAATCGTGGTGCCAGGAGCAAATAGCCATGTGTCCGCAGATGTAGTTGGTCCAGGTATCAGAGCCATGCACGGGGTCGCAGTCGTGATGACAAATGGCGAAGTCCCGCTGGCAGCATCCCGAGCAGCCCTCGCCGCAGGTAGAGCTATCGGAGCGGTGACGATGCTTAACCCCGCACCCGTCCATGACTACCGCGAGCACCTGATCGATGTGGATATTTTCGTGCCAAATGAACATGAGGCGGCAGAACTCAGTGGCTTACCCACCGAAACTGACACTGAGGCACGCGCTGCTGCGCAATATTTCTTTTCTCTCGGGATAGCGAACGTAGTGATCACCCGTGGCGCAAAGGGCGCAATCTGGGCATCTGCCTCCGGCGTAGTGGATGTTAAAACTTTTGAAGTTTATGCGATTGACACTGTTGCCGCGGGTGACGCATTTTGCGGCGGCCTTGCTGCCGCCCTCGCAAATGGTTACGAATTCTCTGATGCACTCACGTGGGCCTCGGCCGCCGGGGCACTAGCCGTTACTGTTAGAGGCGCTTCCCCATCGCTGCCAATGCGCAATGCGGTTCAAGACCTTTTCAGTTAGGCGGAATCAACCCACCGGCAGTGGGGTAGTAACAGTTCTGCCATTGCGCGTGATACTCACACCACGATCATCGATAACAACAGGCACCGACTCTGCATCGGTGCGCGGCACAAATACTGTAACCATCTTCGAAGTCCCGCCAGCTTTTGGTAATTTCAATGCGCGAAGTAGCACAGCTCCTGGGACTTTAACTCCCCAACTACCGGTGAACCAACCCTGTGATGAAGTCGGGCCAGCCACCGTTACCTTCCAGCCACCTTCGCCAGATTTATAAACATCCATCTTCTTGTTTCCGGAGGAGATAGTGAATACATCATTGACATTTTGAGCCGATAGACCCGGAGGTAACTGCCAACGCTCGGTGACCACCCGCTTGGCCTTCCCCTTGGTTGCATCAACATAGTCGACTACCACGATTGCATCGACTGAGCGGATGTACCTAACACAGCGCGTAACTCGCACCGTGCCCCAGGTGGAATCGCGTAGGCAGGTGGTGTCGTTGCCGCCGGTCTGCCATTCCGAACCACTCAAAGAGCTTTTTACTCCTGCATATTTGTTGCGTACGACGTTGGACACCGTGAAGCTCGAATGCGCATTGCGCGACTTAACAAAAGCCCTAAGCGGGCTCGAGTTCTCGTAACGGTATGGGCCCGGATCACCTACCCAATCGACACCGCGTGAATAGATGGTCAGTGAGCCTCCATCATCGTGGGCGTGCGGGGTCGCCGGCCGAGACGATGAAGACCGTAGTGAGTAGAACGTGTCAAAACCCCCGGGCTGTGGTTGCCATCCAGAGCGACCGAAGGTGTAGCCACCGCTATAGGTGCTGTATATCTGCGCGGGCGGGGTGCCCTGCGTGCCGCCAGATCTGACCCACTCTGCCCGCGGGTCACCCGCCCCAAAAGTCTTAGGCAGACTCTCGTTCAAGGTGTCGCCAATCGAGGCGAGTTTGAAATCTGGGCGCACGGCTTGTGACACAAAATCGTAAAGTGATCCGCGTAACGCTGCGATGTTGTCAGACATGATCTGGCAAGTTGCCGCGGTGCGCTCAACATCCTTCAGCAGGTTTTCAATGTAGGTGGCATACCCCGGTGACCCTTCTACGTCGCTGCCATCACTTTGGATAATGCCATTTGCTACGCCAACTAGATTCGCCCAAGCGCGATCACGCTTAGCGGCGTCGCCCGTCCAGCAAGCCTCGGCGAACGCACCGGTCTGCCTTATTAGGTCGGTGTTATTGGCACCGATCGCAATTACCGGTGCCACCCGATACTTACTCACCATACGTGTTGCGTCACTTGCAGCAGCAGCGGCAATCACTGGATCATTCAACGTCTGTGCAGCACAGACCAAAGTCTGCGTGCGGAGGCCACCATAGATCGATGCGTTTACCCAATACGACCGCGCACCTTTATGGTCTTCAATCCAGTAAGTAAGGATCTGGCGAAAGCGATCAACCATCTCCGGTATTTGCTTGTGCACACCGCGGTATAGCAATGGCAATGCCCAATTCAATGAGTTGATATGGCGATCACCGGAAGTATCAGAGGTTGCCTGCGGGCGCCAATCTGGATGCTCGGTCAGGGTATAAGTGCCGCCATTTTTAAGATCGACTTTGCCAGCCATAAGTGCCTGCGCCCGCTCGCGCTCAACGCCCGGCCTTAGTGGTGGGAATATCGCAAGACACCAGCTACCCAACTCCTTTGGCAAGAGCACGACTGGAGCGACAGGAGTAGTCGGTACGTCAGCACTCGGGGCCGGGGCGGCGGTTACCGACGGTAACGGAGTAGCGGACGGAGTAGCGGACGGGGTAGCAGACGGGGTCGCTGAAGGGGTAGCGGATGCTGACGCACTGGCCGAAGCACTGGCTGACGCAGTTGCCGAAGCAGTGGCCGAAGCGGTTGCGGATGCAGAGCCACTTGGAGCAGGGTCGGCCGCCCCGGCACCTGGTGCCGCCAGCAGTAGGGAGCCGGCTGTCAGGGCCACCAAAGCCGCGGACCCAGCGGTGTGCAGCCCGCGATTACGCAACATGCGCCCCAACGGCACCATTGAGCTGAGCATCGACCCATCATCACCCGAGACCGGGTCGGCTGGCTACACCGGGGTGCGCTACAGCGTGTCGACCCGGTCTAAAGCCGCCCGCTGCGATGGCGAAGTTGCCCCTAGCGCAAGTGACAAGGATCCGAGAAGGGCCCCGACCAGTGGCTTAGTCAGCGCTAGGGGCACCGTCGGTAGCCCCAGCAGCGCGCGGTGGCCAGCTGGCATCGTCGAGACCGCTCCGGCGAATAACCCGGCGTATGGCACTTTGGCTCCGGTACCAAGTGGTGCATTACGGATGAAGTTGACTGTGCTCGCCGCCGCCGGACCACCTGCTAGAACTTGGTCGTAGGCGGCGAGTTGATCGCGCAGTTCGGCAACAGAGCGCGGTGGATCAACTACCCCAACCAGCTCACCGGATTTGGCCCACTCGCGCACATAAGCATCGGGACCACCAGGTATCGGGCCACCCCAAACCTGATGGGTGGCCAAGAACGAATCGGTAAACGCAATATGGACCCAGCGCAGTAGGTCTGGGTCAGCAGCCGCATAAGGGGTTTCGCCATTCGATCCGATATACGTACCAACCACTTTGCGATGCACTCCCTGCACCCGCGCGCACTCACGGTCGGCGGCGGCGGTATCGCCGAACGTCACCACCGTCAGCCACTTGGTGGTACCTGCCAACCGGCCCAAAGCATCGGTTTCATAGCGCGAGTGCTGCATCACTCCGGCAAGTGCGCCAGGGTGCAGGGCCTGCATCAGTAAGGCTCGAACCCCACCAACGAGAGTTGGCAACGCGCCATGAACCGCCCAAGGCGCCGAATCCGGTCCAAAGTAGCCGACGTCAGAACCTTGGGCAATTTGCTTAACCCAATCCGGTGCCCCGGTTGGATCACCCGAGACGATTCGGCGAAACCCATCGGCCACTTGCCGCCGCAAAGCATCAACGGCGATCATCGGGTTGGGGAGCACTGCCCAACCATGCCAAAGGATGCATACTTGCGCATCTTCAGCCTCGGCATGGGAATGAATCAGCGTGCCCGCACCCCGGAGGAGGAACTGGGTGCAGGCACGCTGACGAGGGGAAGCACTTCGATTAACTGACTTTTATGACTTCAACGCATCCAAGGTGACCGGGATGTTCAAGGTCTGATCCCCCCGAACAACAGTTACCATCACCTGGTCGCCCGGGGCATTTGATCGTATTGTGACTATCAAAGACGTCGCATCCGCGATCAACTGGCCATTTAACTTGGTGATTAAGTCACCGGTCGCTAGGCCCGCCGCAGCAGCTGGCCCTCCACCGGTGATCTCGGCAACTTTCGCGCCGGGGCCGGTGAACGCCATCTCAAGCTTGACTCCAATAACCGGAGTACTTGAAGTTCCACTCGCGATGATCTCATCGACGATGCGCTTAACCGTGTCGAATGGAATTGCAAATCCAAGACCAATCGAACCGGGCTGCCCTAAACCAGTGCTCATTGATGCGATTGCTGAGTTAACGCCAATAACGGCGCCGGTGCTATCAACCAATGGGCCACCGGAGTTGCCCGGGTTGATGGCGGCATCAGTTTGAATCGCATTAATGAAAGCCATCTCGCCTTCACCACCGGCGGTAACCGGCCGGTTTAGTGCACTGACAATGCCGGTGGTGACCGTGCCCTGCAAACCAAGTGGTGAGCCAACAGCTATCACTGAATCACCTACTACTAGGCCAGCTGATGACCCCATTGCAATCGCATCTAGATTTGCGCGGTCGACTTTGACAACCGCGATGTCGTAACCGGGGTTAGCGCCAACCAATGTGCCATCGGCCGTGGTGCCGTCCGCAAATGAGACTTGGATTGACCCTGGACTCTTAGCCGAACCCACTACGTGATTGTTTGTCACGATGTAGCCGTCATCGCGGATGACGAAACCTGATCCGGTGCCACTCCCAGCATCACCGCTGACATCAAGTTGCACCACCGATGGCTGTACCGCGGCAGCAACCGCCGCGATTGAGCCGCTGACCGGGGCCGACAAACTCGAGGCCGCGGCCACCTGCATTGGACCGGCAGCGAGCGAATCGCGGGCCGCTAAGTACCCGATCGCCCCGCCGATGGTGCCAGCTCCCAAAGTCATGACGCACGCACCCGCAACGAGGGCCGCTACCCGACCTCGGCGCGAGGGGCGCCGTGGCGGATTGCTCGATTCATAGGGTGAATACGGAGAATATGGACTACTTGACCCAGACCAATCAGCCTGCGGGCCTGAGGGCTGCGGTCCTGAAAGTTCAGGTATTTGCGTTGTCATCATTACTCCTACCATGGGTTGTCGGCCTGTAATAGACAGTGGACACCACCTTCTGCGACAATCACAACCGCGAAATGGCAGATTTAGGTAGTCCTGATCTGCCTTTTACAATTCTCGAACGCTTAGGGAACCTAGAGGTCACATGTGGCGTCTTATTCATAGGCGCAAATGAAACGATCGGGGTTCCCAGAAATGGCAAGTGGCTCAACACGCCTGACAGTGTCGCTGACCTGCGTGGCCGCCGTTGTCGCTGCTTCCATGTGGGCCACCACCGCCGCCGCTGATATTGCCGGTGATCCAGCAGCCCCCGTCCCTTCCGCCTCCCCGGGCCTTGGCACCCTTGAGCCAACACCCGTTTCCAGTGCAACACCGGCGTCCAGCGCTTCACCTTTGGTGACCTCGTCACCAACAACCACCACCCCAGCAACTGGGGAACAGACTTACCTCATTTCGGTAAGGGATGGATCCGAGTCCGCGGTTGCGGCTCGCATCGAATCCCTAGGTGGCACCGTCACCGACACTTTCGATAAAGCCATCAATGGGTTCGCCGCGGCAATGACACCAGAAGATGCGGCGGCTCTTGAGAAGCTCGCTGGTGTTTCTCGCGTTGAAGCCGATCAGGTTGTCAGTATCAACTCAGGTGCTGTGTTTTCCGATAGTGGTTGCACGACTAACTCAATGGGTCGCATAGATGACGGTAGTTCACCATCGGTAGCCCTAGGGTTCAGCGCCAACTGGTATGGCACTTCCTACAGCTCTATTTACGTTAACAACAACGGCGGTATCAGTTTTGATGACGGCCGCGGAGGGTTCAGCGACTGGGGCACCATTGATCTGACCACAACTACTCGCCCGCTTGTCCTCCCACTGTTTACCGACATCGATACCCGCAATGCGGCCACGTCCGCCGTCACCTACGGCCCACTCAGTGCGGCGGGCAACGCCTCGTTCGGTAGCACTTCGGGTTACTGCGTCAACTGGGTCAACGTCGGTGAATACAGCGCGTCGGGTATCAAGTTCTCATTCCAACTCATTATCTTGGATCGTGGCAGCGGCAATATTGACCTGATCTTCAACTACGACACCGTGCTGGCGCCGACGTCAAGTACCAACGGTAAATTCGTTATCGGCTACGCGAATCCGGTAAACCAAACCGGCACCTACGTGAAGGCCTCTAGGTCGACCGTCCCCGGCACCTTGATCGATGGTGCCGCCGGAGCACTAACCGGCAGCACCACCGGTGTGACTC
>JBIIOU010000092.1:0-7995 GCA_044336815.1 Candidatus Nanopelagicales bacterium
CAGCGCAAACGTAAGTAGCCGATTCCCAAACTCGACATACTTGTGCCAAGACTCTTCCTGACGGGCAGTTGGGATGTATGAACCCTCAACGCACTGCGGCCAAGTTGGGCAACCCAGCCCCGATGAAGTTAGGCGAACGATGGCTCCGGTCACCACGATCGCACACTGTGCCACAAGATTCGCGACAAAGATTCCTCGTACTGCGGGGGTGCATCTACCCGATTTAAATTCCGGTGATATCAGCGCTGCCGTAGAAGTCATGACGAACACACTAAGGTCGTAGCCCACATTGTCGCCACCCGGAGTTACTCCCAGCGAAAGTAGCGGCGGGCAAGAAGAGCGCCGATGGCCCCCCAGACGGCAAGAACAATGGCGGGCATTAGCAGGCTTGCGGTGCCGGGCGCCTTACTGGCAAGCGCAATATTGAGGGCTTCTACGAGCGCCGCAGAAGGGGTAAATTCGATTATTGAACCCAGGACATCAGGCATTTGGTCAGGAGAAATAATGATGCCGCCGAATAAAATAAGTGTGAGAAAGACCCCATTAGCTACGGCGAGCACCGCTTCAGCGCGCAATGCACCGGCCAAGAACAATCCCCACGTTGCGAATGTGAAGGCGGCCAGAAGCACTATTAGTATCGATATCGGCCAAGCCCCGGAAGGCCGCCAGCCCAGCAGTACACCCAGAAGTAGAACGACCAGCATCGAAAGCAAGGTCACAATTGCGGTCGCAATCGCTTTGCCCGCCAACAAGTTCGTTCGGGTAAGCGGTGTCGTGGCCAAGAATCGCAGGGCACCTGAGCGCCGCTCGAATCCGGTGGCAATTGCCAAGGAGGTGAAGCAGGTGGCCAAAACACTTATTGACAAGACTTTCGGGATTGCGCCATCAATGCCGCCGGGCACAAAGCTGGTGAGACCGAGCGCAAGCACCAGCACAATCGGAATGATGAACACGAGTAGGAGTTGTTCACTGTTACGCAGCAGCAGCCGCAATTCCCAGCCGGTATGTGCCCGGGTCCGAGCCCAAGAAGTTTTCACTGCTTACCTTCGGTGGCCGCGATGACGATGTCCTCAAGGGAGCGCCCGCCCGATCTAATTTCCGTGGCTTGAACCCCGGTCGCGGCGCACCACTTAGTGATGTCGGCCAATAGTTGCGGTGAAGCTTGACCTCGAACCTCGTATTGGCCGGGCCTCATTTCCATCACCTGAAATTGAGCGCCAAGTGCGCTGGCTAACCCATTTAGTTCAAGGCCGCTGGTGGCCCGAAATGAGGTGACATCAGCGGCCCCGGTTAAGGCGTCGACGGTGCCGCTGGCCACGATTTCTCCAGCCACCATCACAAGTACGAAGTCGGCGATTTCTTCGACGTCGCCCAGTTGATGGGTCGTTAGGACGATGGCTGTGCCAAGGTCACGCAAGGCACCCAATGCGGCCAGCAGATCGCGGCGGGCCGCGGGGTCTAGCCCGGCGGTGGGTTCGTCCAAGAACAGCAATTCTGGATTGGGCAACAGCGCAGCCGCAAGCTTTACCCGCTGCTGCTCACCGCCAGAGAGCCTCCGGGTCGTGGTTTTGGTTGCCGGATCGATGCCAAGGCTCGTGAGCAAGGTGATCGGGTCGGCCGGATCTGGATACAGTTTCGCCAAGTAGGTTAGCCACTCCAGCGGCTTGGCGGTGGGGTACAAACCACCCGTTTGCAGCATGACGCCGATCCGGGAACGTGAGGCCGCGTCACCTGGTGACTGGCCAAACAGGGCTACCGAACCACTGGTTGCCGGCCGCAGTCCGGTGCACACCTCTACCGTCGAGGTTTTCCCGGCCCCATTTGGTCCGACCAAGGCGGTTACCTGGCCGGCGCTCACCGAGAAGGAGATGCCGTCGACCGCCGAAATGGAGCCGTAACGGATAACTAGGCTCTCGACCTGCAACACGGTATTCGCCACGAGGGCATCATATGGACCCCCGGTTTGCCACGCCTATTGAATTACGCAACAATGTCGTTGTGAAATTCCCCGGGGACGCCGCCGAGCGCTTAGCGCACTCGTTATTGGACCTTGGCCCTAGTACAGCGGCCGAGTTGGCCACGCGTCTAGGGGTTACTTCAGCCGGGATTCGGCGGCAGCTAACCGCCTTACAAGGTGCTGGCTTGGTTGTGGCGGGGGATCGTGCCCCTTATGGCAAGGCACCCACTGCCCGCAGAGGGCGTCCGGGTCAGGTATTTAGCCTCACGGCATCGGGACGAGCGGCCCTTAGCCAAACTTATGACGATCTGGCCGTTGAAGTACTGCGCTTTGTACATGAAACCCAAGGAGATGCAGGAGTTCGGGCCTTCGCTGAGCAAAGGGCCAAACGGTTGGTCCAGCAGTTGCTGCCGGCGCGAGATAACGATGTAACCGGCACGGCCGAGGACATTGCTATTGCCTTAACAGCGGCCGGCTACGCGGCTTCGGTGGAGGCCGGCGACCACGGGGTTACCGTGCAGCTTTGTCAGCATAATTGCCCAATTGTGGATGCGGCTGCGCAGTTTCCGGCACTTTGTGACGCTGAGACCGCGGCACTAGGTACCGCACTTGGGCGTCATGTAACAAGGTTGGCGACCTTGGCACATGGTGATGGTGTTTGCACCACGGTTATTCCAACCCACGACGCCAGAGTCAACTTTCTCGGCCAAATTTCTACAGACCGAATTCCTACCGACCAAATCAATCGAAAGGCATCAGCATGACAACTTCGGCAGAGCAGCAAGCAGCCACCATTGATGAGTTAGGTCGATATGAATTTGGTTGGCACGACACTGACGCCGCTGGGATAAGTGCCCGGCGCGGGATCAATGAAGATGTTGTCCGCAATATCAGCGCCCTCAAGAACGAGCCGGAGTGGATGCTCCAATTGCGGCTAAAAGGTCTGCGGCTCTTCCAAAAGAAGCCCATGCCAACCTGGGGTTCCGATCTCAGTGGCATTGATTTCGACAACATCAAGTATTTCGTGCGCTCCACCGAGAAGCAGGCCACAAGTTGGGACGATCTCCCAGCGGACATCAAGAACACCTATGACAAGTTGGGGATCCCCGAAGCCGAGAAGCAACGGTTGGTATCGGGCGTGGCTGCGCAGTACGAGTCTGAGGTCGTTTACCACAAGATTCGTGAAGACCTTGAGGAGCAGGGCGTGGTATTCATGGATACCGATACCGCATTGCGCGAGCACGAAGATATTTTTAAGGAGTACTTCGGTTCGGTTATCCCGGTTGGCGACAATAAAT
The DNA here is from genome assembly GCA_044336815.1 of Candidatus Nanopelagicales bacterium. Lineage (GTDB taxonomy): Bacteria > Actinomycetota > Actinomycetes > S36-B12 > S36-B12. The sequence goes on from JBIIOU010000092.1 coordinate 3,256, forward strand.
TTGCGGCCTTGAACACCGCGGTATGGTCCGGCGGCTCGTTTGTTTACGTGCCCAGGAACGTCAAAGTTGATATCCCACTACAAGCGTACTTTCGCATCAATACTGAAAATATGGGCCAGTTTGAGCGCACCTTAATGATTATTGATGAAGGTGCATACGTGCACTACGTTGAAGGTTGCACAGCTCCGATCTACTCAAGCGATTCGCTTCATTCGGCGGTGGTTGAAATAGTTGTGCGCAAGGGCGCTCGCTGTCGCTACACCACTATCCAGAACTGGTCAACAAATGTCTACAACCTTGTCACTAAGCGTGCGGTGGCTCACGAGGGTGCGACCATGGAGTGGGTTGACGGGAATTTAGGCTCGAAAGTAACAATGAAATACCCAGCGGTGTGGCTTACTGGCGAGCACGCCAAGGGTGAAACTTTGTCCATTGCCTTTGCTGGCGAGAAGCAACACCAAGATGCTGGCGCAAAAATGGTTCACGTCGCCCCGAATACTTCCTCAAATATTGTCTCGAAATCGGTTGCCCGCGGCGGCGGTCGAACCTCATACCGTGGCCTGGTACAGATTCTTGAGGGTGCACACGGCTCCAAGAGCACTGTTAAATGTGATGCGCTACTTGTGGATGATATTTCGCGATCCGACACCTATCCATACGTTGATGTGCGTGAGGATGACGTCTCGATGGGTCATGAGGCTACCGTCTCAAAGATTAGCTCGGATCAACTGTTTTACCTCATGTCACGCGGAATGACCGAAGATGAGGCAATGGCAATGATCGTGCGTGGGTTTATCGAGCCAATCGCCAGGGAATTGCCAATGGAATATGCAATCGAACTCAACCGGCTCATTGAAATGCAAATGGAAGGGGCGGTTGGGTGACCACAGCTCCACCGATTGATCTATCACCACGTCTGTCGTCATTAGACCCTGATGTATTTGATGTCCCCACGGGGCGTGAAGTCGAATGGAAGTTTGCTCCCTTAGCAGCCTTTAGCAGATTTTTTCAGGCAGTTGAAGGTGCCGGGGATATTCGCGCGACACACGAAAACGAATATGTGCGAAATGTTGCTATCAGTGACGTGCATTCCAGTTGGCTGCCCACCGATCGACCACTGGCGGTGGCGCGTTCGTTGGTGCGCAACGCTGTTGTAGTTGATATCCCGCGCGACGAAGTGGTGCAAGAGCCGATTGTGGTGCGACTGCAGGGAGTTGGCGATACTTCGTACCAACATGTTGAGATCAACGTCGGAGCTTTCAGCAGTGCTGTCGTAGTGGTTGAACACGATCTCGATCGTGACGTCTGCGGCGCGCTCGTAGTCAATGTTGGCGATGGGGCCAAACTCACAATGCTTTCGGTGGTCGATGGCTCCACCGAGGCAGTTCACCTTTCAGGGTGGCACACCTCAACGGGGCGTGACTCAACGTTTATTGGTTGCGCCGTGACTCTTGGCGGTGGTTTCGTGCGGATCTCGCCCTCGGTTACATACGCGGCTCCCGGCGGTAACGCCGAACTACTCGGTCTCTTCCTGGCTGATGGCGATCAATACCTTGAACACCGAATCTTTGTCGAACATGAGCAGCCGCATTGCACCAGCCGGGTTACCTACAAGGGCGCCCTTTCCGGGCCTGGGTCGCATACGGTTTGGGTGGGGGATGTACTCGTTCGTCGTGGCGCTACGGGCACCGACACTTATGAGTTGAATCGAAACCTGCTGTTGAATGACGGCCCGCGCGCCGACTCCGTCCCGAACCTCGAGCTTGAAACCGGAGAAATCATTGGTGCCGGGCACGCGAGCGCAACCGGGCGCTTCGATGACGAGCAGCTCTTCTACCTGCAATCCCGTGGGATCCCTGAAACTCAGGCGCGGCAATTGGTAGTTCGCGGGTTTTTTGCTGAAGTGCTCGGACGACTTAATGACGATACGTGGCGAGACGCCATGATGTCGCGGATTTCAGTTCGTCTTGGATTAACCACTCAGGAGTCAACGAATGACTGATTCGTCCGCTGATTTCGTGCGTGTGTGTTTGCTGAGCGAAGTAGACGTAGGGAAGGCCCGGCATTTTCAAATCGAAGGTGTTCCTGTGGCGGTGGTGCGCACCGATGAGGGTGTTTTCGCTATTAAAGACCAGTGCTCACATGCCGATGTAGCACTCTCTGAGGGCGAAGTTGAAGGTTGCATGATCGAATGCTGGCTGCACGGCTCACAATTCGATCTACGTACCGGCGAACCGCTCACCCTTCCGGCAACTTCAAAGGTGCCCGTCTACCAAACTCGGGTTATCGGCGAGGGCCAAGACGCAACAATTGAAGTTTCTCGAACCCCGATGTCCGTTTGACCAATGCAAGACGAAAAGAAAGGCACCACGTCATGGGATCACTAATTCTCACCGACCTTTACGCCTCGGTCATCACCGACGACGGCGAACTTGAGATTCTTAAAGGAGTCTCACTGACCATAGAAAGTGGCACCACCCATGCCGTAATGGGGCCAAACGGCTCCGGTAAATCCACCTTGGCTTATGTGATCGCAGGGCACCCCAAATATCGGGTCACCTCGGGCAGTATCACCCTTGACGGTGAAGACGTTTTGAGTATGAGCGTTGATGCCCGGGCGCGCGCAGGACTTTTTCTTGCGATGCAATACCCGGTGGAGGTGCCTGGTGTTTCGGTATCGAACTTTCTGCGAACCTCAGTAACCGCGGTACGTGGTGAAGCACCGAAATTGCGCACCTGGGTGAAAGAGATGAAGGAGTCGATGGTTGCCTTGCAAATGGACCCTTCTTTCGCTGAACGCAATGTGAACGAAGGATTCTCCGGCGGCGAGAAGAAGCGGCATGAAATCTTGCAGTTGTCGCTGCTTAATCCTAAATTTGCAATTCTTGACGAGACTGACTCTGGGCTAGATGTGGATGCGCTGCGTACGGTGTCCGAAGGTGTCAATACCTTCAGGGCTCAGTCCGATGCTGGAGTTTTGCTCATCACGCACTACACCCGAATCTTGCAGTACATCAAGCCAGACTTCGTGCATGTTTTCGTTGACGGCCGCATCGTCACCAGTGGCGGGGCGGACCTTGCCACCGCCCTTGAGTCACAGGGCTACGAGCAGTATTCACCGGCATCCGCCTAAGCCTGATGGAAGGGTAGATCAAAGTGTCTGGGTTTGATGTTGAGCGGATTAAGGCGGATTTCCCGATCCTGGCCCGCACCGTTCGCGATGGCCAACCGCTAATCTACTTAGATAGCGGTGCGACGTCACAAAAGCCCTACGCCGTTCTCGATGCCGAACGGGCGTTTTATGAAACTAGCAACGCGGCGGCGCATCGAGGTGCGCATCAGTTGGCCGAGGAGGCAACTGCGGCTTATGAGCAATCCAGAGCGCAGATTGCGGCATTTGTCGGGGCGAAGTCGGAGAACATAGTCTTCACCAAGAACGCCACCGAATCATTGAACCTAGCCGCTTACGCATTTTCCAACGCCACAGCTTTGGCTCAATGGGGCACCGCCGTTGACCCTCGTTTTCAACTCCAACCTGGAGATAACGTAGTAGTCACCGAAATGGAGCACCACGCGAATCTCGTGCCTTGGCAGGAGTTGTGTGCGAAGACTGGGGCCACCTTACGCTGGATTTCGTTAACCGACGATGGCCGCCTTGATCTTTCAAACCTTGGTGAATTGATAGATTCTTCGACGAAAGTTGTGAGCGTTGTCCACCAGTCGAATATTCTTGGGACGATCAATCCAGTCACGCGGCTGATGGATGCAGCACATGCGGTCGGGGCCATCGGAGTAATTGATGCGTGCCAGTCCATACCCCATCAGAGCGTCGATGTGGTCGAACTTGGTGCAGATTTAGTTGCTTGGGGTGGGCACAAGATGCTTGGGCCAACCGGTATCGGATTGCTTTATGGCACTGCGGAAATATTCGATGCGATGCCACCATTCATAACCGGTGGCTCCATGATCGAGATGGTCACCATGGAGCGAAGTACCTACGCGAAAGCGCCACAGAAGTTTGAAGCTGGGGTGCCCATGGTCGCGCAGGCGGTAGGGCTAGGCGCAGCGGTTACCTATTTGACAGGCATTGGGATGGACGCTATCGCCGAGCACGAGCACCAACTGACGGTGCATGCATTAAGTGGGCTAATGGCGATACCCGGAGTCCGGATAATCGGACCAACCACTGGTGTTGATCGGGGCGGGGCTATCTCATTCGAGGTAGCCGGAATCCACCCACATGATGTCGGCCAAGTACTAGATAACTTGGGTATCGCTGTTCGAGTCGGGCATCACTGTGCTTGGCCAACTTGTCGGCGTTACGGCGTGCCCGCGACCACGCGGATCACTCCATATCTCTACAACAGCGAAAGTGATATCGACGCTGCTATCGCCGGGGTCCGCGAGGCCCAGCGGTTTTTTCAGGTGGCGTCGTGAGCCTTGAATCCTTATATCAGGAAATCATCCTTGACCACTACAAGAATCCACGCGGTCGTGGTTTACTCGAAGCACCCTTAGGCACCGCATTTCACGTGAATCCCACCTGTGGTGATGAAATCAACATGCAGGTTGCATCCGATGCCGAGGGCAGACTATTGATTGGGTATGAAGGCACGGGGTGTTCAATCTCCCAAGCCAGCGCCAGTGTGCTCTATGAGTTGGTTCAAGGGTTGCCGGTCGCCGATGCCGAGAAGATTCGACTCGCTTTTGTTGAGCTAATGCACAGTCAAGGAAATGCCG
>JBIIOU010000093.1:0-7914 GCA_044336815.1 Candidatus Nanopelagicales bacterium
GGATCAGAACCAGCTATCCGACCAACCACGCTCGCACGCCCTGGCGCCGATTCAAATATCTCAGCCACCACACCAGCACCTTCAAGCAGCAACGCGACAAACTCCGCAGCCGGCCGCTCATTGGCGCCATCAACACCACCAAAATTCGAAGTATCGAAACGAATAAGATCACTACAAATACCAACAACTTCACTGCCAAGAGACTGTGGCTGACTGTTATTCATGCTAGCCGAGCCCGCTGGAGTAGCAAGGCCGCGGAAGATGAACTAGAAGTGTCACAGTTGTCTGTCTTTCAACTATTTCGCAGGAAGTGATCTAGGACTTTCTCCCCAAACAGCAACGAATCGACTGGCACTCTTTCATTAACACCATGGAAGAGACCACTGAAATTCAAATCGGAAGGCAACAACAGCGGTGAGAAGCCATAACATTTCATGTTGAGCGATGAAAATGCCTTTGCATCAGTACCTCCCGACATCATGTACGGGAGTGGGATAGCTCCAGGGTCTTCTGAGAGTAAGGCGGCCGACATGGCCTCAATTAGTGGGCCCTCGAACTTTGTTTCTAAAGCAATGTCTTGGAGTACAAGTTCCCAATCGATTTCTGGGCCAAGTACTTCAGATATTTCTTTGTGGAACTCCTCTTCATAGCCAGGAAGGAATCGACCGTCAACATAAGCAACCGCTGTTGATGGAATAACGTTTATGCTCGTTCCGGCGGACAGGATCGTCGGATTTGCCGTGTTTCTTATTGTTGCTGCCAGCATCGCGCTGATGGGCCCAAGTTTTTCCAACTCTGTTTCAAGGTCATCGCCGGCGAAATCGAGCCCGGTAACTTTCGCCGCCGTCTCGAGAAAACCCCGAACAGAATCAGTTATCCGAATCGGGAACTTATGTTCTCCCAACCTAACGACCGCCGCGCTCAGGGCCAGTACTGAATTATCTTTACTCACCATTGATCCATGGCTAGCAGTCCCACGCGCCGTAAGGCGCATCCAATTGTGGCCCTTCTCGGCGGTCATGATCGGATACAGCCGAACTTGATCATTTACCGAGTAACTAAAACCCCCAACCTCACCAACCGCCTCTACGCACCCATCGAACAGTTCAGGATGTTCCCGAACAATCCAATGGACTCCTAGCTCACCGCCAGCCTCCTCATCGGCCAAAAACGCCAACACGATGTCGCGCTCTGGTTGATACCCAACTCGAAACCACCCCCGCACCACCGCAAGGACCATCGCACACATGTCTTTCATATCGACCGCCCCGCGGCCCCAAATCACCCCATCAGCAACCTCACCTGAAAACGGAGCAATACTCCAATCAGCGGCTACCGCCGGCACCACATCCAAATGGCAATGCACAAGAAGAGCAGGCCGACTTGGATCAGAACCAGCTATCCGACCAACCACGCTCGCACGCCCTGGCGCCGATTCAAATATCTCAGCCACCACACCAGCACCTTCAAGCAGCAACGCGACAAACTCCGCAGCCGGCCGCTCATTAGCGCCTTCAACACCACCAAAATTCGAGGTATCAAAACGGATAAGATCACTACAAATACCAACAACTTCACTACTAGGTGCTTCTGCGGACTCCTTATTGCGCAAGATTTGCTCCTAAGAATATAAAGATATTTGGGTGAGTCCGAGGCCCTTAGAGTTCTCTACGGTTTAGACGTGTCCTGATCACCAGCAGCAAGGTATTCGCGAATCCAACCTAAAGTCCACATAAGTGCTTCATTTAAAGACGACTCGGCCTTCTCCCCATCTTTAGCCTCAACAGCTTCATAGAAGCGATCCCAGAACTTCGAGGTGAGAACAGCTTCGCTACCGCCGGCAATTGCAATACGCAGGTAACGCTCAGCAGACAACCGGAGGTCCTCGATAAGGCGCAGTAGCCGCGGCCACCCGGAAGCGTCGTAGCAAATGTTTTCAAAAGCACGCAAATGAATCACATACGAGTCGATGTCCTTGTCGGTCATCGCTTTCTTGAGTAAAACCAATTCCTCGCGCATTTGCCGGAGGCCTTCATCATCCACGTTGGGGGCTCCGGTGCGCGCAGCTAAGCCTTCCAATCGGCAACGCATGAGTTGAATCTCTTCGATATCTTCAACTCTTAGAGGTGCCACCCATGAACCGCGCCGCGGAAGGGTAGAAACCAGACCTTCGGCCTCCAATCGCCGAAGTGCGACTCGAACCGGCATGGTACTTACCGCAAGTGAGGCGGCAATCTGGTTAAGAGGCAATTTAGAGTGCGGAGCCAGCCCTCGGACAATTTGATCACGTAGCGCCTCGTATACCTGATCTTCGGCGCTGCGAATCGTTAATGGCGCTGTACTCATCTTGCCCACAGAAACTTGTCTCCATCCTGATTCCATGAATTACGTGGAATTACATGCCCGTATTTCCGCTATCGGGAGGCACCCTACTAAACATAGCCTATATCTGCAACTTCTGATCAAAGATCATTGACACCACTGCCGATGCTGGATAGGATTTTCAACATCCAGAGCCCCTAGGCGCAGCCGCGATCGCCTATTTCGTCACTCCGAGAGGTGAACAGGTGTCCGCTAATACGCTGATGGACGCCCCAGGCCGGTTAGCGCGCCGGCTCGACCGCGTGAGTGACCGAAAATTTGGTGCTCTGGTCTCACTCCCAGGTCTCTTAGTGGTCGCGCTTGTCGTGCTCCCACCTGTCCTCTCCGTATTTGGAATGAGCCTTTTCCGGATCAACCTCCTCAAGGACAACGGAATAGCGTTTGTGGGGATTCAGAACTTCAGCAATATGTTCACCGACAGGTTGTTTCTTGAGTCTATCCCGCGGACCCTCATATTCGCGGTTGTCACGACGGTTATCACCGTGCCTCTTGCTCTGGGTGCAGCGCTGGCGCTAAATCGTGTTTTCCGGGGCCAGAAGATACTCAGCATCTTTTTGCTACTCCCTTGGGCAGTAGCGCCTGTTGTCACTGGCCTCTTCTGGAGGTTTATTTTCCAACCACAGTTCGGGATTGCCACCGGCCTGATGAGCGCACTTGGCCTAACCGATGGCTCAATCGACTGGCTTGGGGATTCCAAACGAGCAATGGGTGTCGCAGTAGTAGCGACTGCCTGGCGGTCACTCCCGCTTATTGCATTGCTCATTGGCACTGCACTGCGTACCATTCCAAAGAATCAACTTAAAGCTGCAGAGCTTGACGGTGCCGGATCGTGGGCAACCTTTCGCCACATAACATTGCCAGCTATCCGCAATATGCTTTTGGTCGGCATTGTCTTGCAGGTAATAATTTCGCTTCAAGTATTTGACATTATCTTCACACTAACTCGAGGTGGCCCCGGGTTTGACACGACCGTTATGTACTACTACATCTACAACACTGCGTTCGGGACCCTGAACTTCGGATACTCGTCAGCCCTTAGTGTTCTGCTAATTGTTTTCATCGCTGCCTTTTCGGCGCCGCTGCTCTATCTCCGTCAACGTTCTAGGCATCGAGTGAAGGCCGCCCTCATTAAGGCTCAGATTCAAGATGCAAAGACACCAATGCGTTCACTATCACTAATGGATCCAACGCTACTAGCCATCAGCGACAAGATAGATGACGCATTTAGTCGCCAATATGATGACAACTCAAACCGACGCAGGTTCGTTGTCCCGGTATGGCTCAAGAAGTGGGCCAGCCGGATTGGGGTTTTCCTCTTGTTCAGTTGGCTCATGGGGCCAATTATTTGGATATTTGTGGCGAGCGTTCAGCCGACAGCCGCCATTACTCACGCACCACCACAGCTGACATGGGCTTTGACCGCTGACCACTTCATTAAGTTGCTGGATGGAGCGGGGTGGTACCACGCGATTTGGGTGAGTTTGCAAGTAGCACTGTTTTCAACGTTCCTGACTATTTTGGTCGCCTCACTCGCTGCTTATCCGCTAGCGCGCCTGAAAATTCCCGGGAAAGGCTTACTGCTAACAGGACTCCTCCTTATCCAAATGGTTCCGGCAATCAGCCTCGCGATACCGGTGCTTTTAATCTTTCGCGCCGTGCACTTACAGGACACGATTATCGCGCTAGTTATTGTGAATACGGCGTTCATCACTCCCCTAGCTATTTGGATTCTTCTGAATATCTTCGAGGATGTTCCCCGTGCGATTGAATCAGCGGCACGCATGGATGGGTGTTCGCGAATCGGAACGCTATTTCGCATCGTCATACCTGTAGCCAAGTCTGGGGTCGCGGCCACGGCAATTTTAGTTATGATCTCAACCTGGAATGAATTTCTATTCGCGGTTGTCCTTGGTAATCGTGACGCCGTAACGGTCACAAGGCAGATTGGTTTCTTGGAGACTCCACAAAGTATGGGCACCAGTTTCCCTTACGACCTGCTTGCCGCCGGCGGCACTCTCGCAGCGTTGCCATGTATCCTTCTGGTGATCATTTTCCATCGCAGGATCGTATCCGGACTTACCGAAGGATACGGAAAAGGATGAAGCTCATGATGCGAATTGATGCCTCGGTGCAGCTATTTCACCCGATCGAAGATAACCGGAATGGGAGTACTACGTGCGCCTAGCAAGGTTTAGTTCTGGAACCAACACGGGTTGGGGGTTTGTTGATCAAGAAGACTCCACCTATGTGCGCCCCGCTAGCTCAAACTCACCAAGCCTTGTCGAAGCCCTCGGACTAGGGCCCGTTTTACTTGCTGACTTGTATGCATCATCTGGTGGCCGCATACCGATTGCAGAAGTTACTCTGCATGCACCAGTGGACAAACCTTCGAAGGTAATTTGTATTGGCCTCAACTACGCCGATCACGCACGCGAATCAGGGATGGCGATACCTGAACGACCATTAGTTTTTTGCAAATTCCCAAGCTCAATTGTCGGCCCATACGACGACGTCGAATTGCCGCCGGAGTCTAAGAAGGTTGACTGGGAGGCGGAGCTGGTTGTGGTGATGGGAAGGAGCGCTTTGCGGGTTACCGCGGAGCAATCCGTGAGCCACATTGGCGGGTTCATGGTTGCTAACGATGTCAGCGCTAGAGACGTCCAAGCCGATGACGGGCAATTTGTGAGAGCTAAATCTTTCACATCTTTTTGCCCGGTAGGGCCGTGGGTGACTACGCTCGATGAGGTTGAAGATTATTCAAATCTTTCGGTTCAGTTGCGCGTTAATGGAGCTCTGATGCAGAACGGCAACACCTCAGACCTGATTGCGAATGTCAGTGAAATCGTGAGCTTCTGCAGCCAGATTTCAATGCTCGAGGCCGGCGACATCATCCTCACCGGGACCCCGGCCGGAGTTGGTGCAGGCATGAATCCCCAGCAGTTTCTTCAAGAAGGAGATCTAATGGAGACGACAATTTCAGGTCTTGGCTCATTGCGGAACAAAATAGTTACGGTTGCCAGATGAGCACCACTCAAGCACCCAACATCGACGACCAGCAGTTGCGCACCGGGGCATCTTTGAAAATTGAAAATCTCAGTCGCTTCTACGGCGACGTCAAGGCGGTTGATGGCTTAGACCTTGAGATCCCCGCCGGTACCTTTTTGACCTTACTCGGCCCATCGGGTTGTGGGAAAAGCACCACACTCGCGCTCATTGCCGGGCTCGACAAGCCAGATGGCGGAAAGATTCTTCTTGGAGACACTGAAATCACAAACCTTCCGCCAAACGATCGCGGCATGGCCATGGTATTTCAGTCCTACGCGCTATATCCCCATATGACAGTTCGCGAGAATATCGCATTCGGCTTGAAAATGCGCCGCCGACCAAAAGATGAAATCGCAGCCCGAGTTGAGTCCGTTGCTGAATTGCTCGACCTCACTCACTTGTTAGAACGGCGACCTTCACAGCTCTCGGGAGGCCAGCAGCAACGAGTCGGTCTAGGGCGGGCCCTAGTTAAGCAACCTAGAGTGTTCTTGCTTGATGAACCATTTTCCAACCTAGACGCCGCACTCCGAGCTCGGATGCGTACGGAAATCAAGCATCTTCACCTGCGCCTCGGAACAACGACCGTGTTCGTGACCCACGATCAAGAAGAGGCGATGAGCCTCTCGGATCGAATCGCGATCATGAAAGATGGAAAAATCGTGCAGTTTGGTTCGCAGGATGAGATATACCTGAGACCAGCTACCCTTTACGTCGCAACTTTTGTTGGGCGCCCCCGAATGAGCCTCTTAGAAGTTAGCCTGCTTCACGATTCGGGTACTACTTGGCTGCAGGATGACAATTTCAAACTAGCGGTCACTGACCAGCTACGGCTTGCCCTTGCTGATACCGCATCAGGAGCCTCACTCGTATTGGGTGTTCGCGCTGAGGATCTACGAGTGCACTTGACTGAACCTGATGAAACCGCCCCAGTTGGCTCCGCAATCATTGCGGCGTCGGTAGTAATAGTCGAACCAATGGGATCAGATACCTTCATTGAACTGCATTTTGGCTCACAGTCCTTGGTCGCGCGAGTTGCCCCTCAACTCAATTTCACGCTAGGTCAAAGTGTTTGGGTTGAGATCACGGAATCTAGTTGCCATCTTTTCGATGCCACAAGTGAAAAAAGAATTGAAGCCTGATGGCGCCCCCGAAGGAAACAAGAATTCCAACCCTAAATGGCATTGAGGACGCGTACCAGCTCCTGTCCTCTCCCTTCGCCCAAACCCCAATGTTTCAGTCAACGCAACTCTCTCGTCATTTCGACGCGAATGTTTGGCTGAAAGTGGAATCAATAAATCCAATTGCTTCATTCAAGTCCCGCGGAGCCACGGTCGCGATCGCACGCGCGCTAGCTGATCGCAGTATTGATGAGATAGTGACATCTTCAACCGGAAACCACGGGCAAGGCGTGGCCCTAGCCTCCAAATTACGAGGTATTTCGTGTCACATATTCATGCCCGCAGAGCCAAACCCCGTAAAACTCGCAATGATCGAGTCGCTGGGTGCGATCGTCCACAAGATTGGCCATGATCTGGATTTCGCAAAGGCCGAAGCGCTTGAGTTCGCCGAAGCTCGAGGTGCCCTCTTCGTCGATGACGGCGAAGACCCAGACGTCATGGAGGGGGCCGGCACCGTCGGTCTCGAAATTGCTCGCCGGCTGGATCACATTGACGACGTCTTTATCCCTATGGGCAGCGGTAACCTGGCCGCTGGATGTGCCACGGCATTAAAAGCCTTACATCCAGGTGTCCGTGTTACCAGCGTGCAGTCTTCACAGTCTCCGGCCATGGCTATGAGCTTCGAGCAGCGAATCGCCGTGGAATTCCCGGCGGCAAGCATCGCCGACGGGCTGGAATGCCGAGTCCCCGCGACATTGGCACTAGAACGGGTACTAGCCCTGATCGATGATGTCATCACGATAACCGACGATGTGATACTGCAGGCCTGTAAAACGCTAATCGACGTTCAGCATCTGGTAACCGAGCCAGCTGGTGCAGCCGCATTAGCCGGCGCGCATAGCGTGCGCGAGAAGTTAGCCGGACGAACCGTTGTTCTTGTGATCAGCGGCGGAAACCTCACACCGGCTCTACTTGAAAGAGCTCAGGGTCTAGCCTCACTTATCTAACTTGTCAAACTCCTCAGGAGTCAAATCACTTTCACGCAAAAGTGAAGGAATAGTAAAGCGAAATTTGCAGACGCTATCGCCCCTTGACTTGACGCTATCCCAACGGATGACTGTTTCTGGATGATACGACTGGAATAGCCCTCGGTGATTCGCGGCATCAAATAGGTACCCCAGCCTGAGGCCTTCGCTACCTTCATGGGCCCACACTTCTTGGAGTGGACAGTAGGTGCAGTCTAAATAGTAGGCACCATCACTGACGAATTGTTTGTCCGAAAACACAAAGACGGCTTCACTTGGATCGCGCTCCTGGAGTCCTGACTTGCTTGCAAAATTCTCGAGGGTCAGTGCGATTCCTTCTTTTA
>JBIIOU010000094.1:0-7895 GCA_044336815.1 Candidatus Nanopelagicales bacterium
AGTGAGACATGACAAGGCGCTGGAGATAGTTGGTCTACGTCAGTTCTTCAATTCACGGGGAACCAGCATCCAGGCCTTGTCACGTATTGATCTGGTTATTGAGCCGGGGCAGTTTGTGTGTCTTGCCGGACCCTCTGGGTGCGGCAAGACCACCCTGCTCCGGCTCATAGCCGGCTTTATGCAGCCAACCGAAGGCAAGATCAGTATCGACAACGTTGCGGTGACAAAACCAGGTGCTGATCGCGGTGTCGTTTTCCAGCAACCAACTCTGTATCCCTGGTTTGATGTCACCAGCAACGTAGCTCTCGGGCTTAAATTTGGCAGAATGGGCAAGGCTGAGCGCACGGTAGAGGCTAAAAAATACATCGACCTAGTGGGCCTCTCAGAGTTTTCCGACCGAATGCCATATGAGTTATCCGGAGGCATGCAGCAGCGCTGCCAACTCGCCCGAGTGCTAGCAAATGACCCCGAATTCATTTTGATGGATGAACCCTTTGGCGCCCTGGATGCACTTACCCGCGAGCGGCTCCAAAATGAACTACTTGATATTTGGCGCGAAACCGGAAAGACGATTCTTTTCATTACCCATAGCGTTGATGAGGCCGTATTCCTTGGCTCAAGAGTCCTAGTCATGAGCCCAAGGCCGGGCAAGATCGTCTTCGACGAACCAGCAATCTTCTCCAAACCTGGTGAATCAATTGCGGCAGAGGAGATTCGATCCTTGCCAGCTTTCCTTGAGCTTCGCGAGCGCGTTCGCAGCTCAATTCAACATAGTCATTAGTAGCACCTAGTTAATGGGAGTCGAGTCAATGTACGAACCTAATCCAGAAGAAGGTAAGCGCGTTCTAGAAATGGATCGCGAGCACGTCTTTCACTCTTGGAGTGCTCAGGGCGCCTTAGCGCCAATGTGTGTGGCCGGTGCCGAAGGCAGCTACTTCTGGGATTATGACGGCAACCGATTTTTGGATTTCTCCTCGCAGTTGGTCTTCACCAATGTCGGCCACCAGCACCCGAAAGTTGTTAAGGCAATTCAAGACCAGGCCGCGAAACTTTCGACCATCGCACCTCAGCATGCGAATGCTGCCCGCAATGGTGCAGCGCAGCGAATAACGGATTTAGCCGCGCCAAATCTAAATAAAGTGTTTTTCACCAACGGTGGCGCTGACGCAATCGAAAATGCCATTCGGATGGCACGAATTCACACCCATAAGCACAAGGTTCTTTCTTTCTATCGGTCTTACCATGGCAATACCGGGGCGGCAATTGCGGCTACCGGGGATCCGCGCCGTTGGCCGAATGAGTACTCCACGCAGCATGTGCACTTTTTTGGCCCTTATCTTTATCGCACTCCGTTTTGGTCAACAAGTCCAGAGCAGGAAAGTGAGCGCGCACTCGAGCACCTTGAGCAGGTCATACAGTTCGAAGGGCCAGATACCATCGGCTGTATTTTGATTGAGTCGGTCGTCGGTACCTCGGGCATCTTGGTTCCACCACCGGGGTATCTGAAAGGAGTAAGGGCTTTATGCGATAAGTACGGGATTGTTTTCATCGCCGATGAAGTCATGTCGGGCTTTGGTCGAACCGGCAAGTGGTTTGCCTTCCAGCACTTCGATGTGGTGCCAGATCTAGTCACTTTTGCGAAGGGCTCGAACTCTGGTTATGTGCCAGTAGGAGGGGTGATAATTGCCGACCATATTGCCGCGACTTTCGATGAGCGAGTGTTCCCAGGTGGGTTGACCTACTCCGGGCACCCCTTGGCATGTGCGTCAATTATCGGCACCCTAGATGCCATGAAGGAGGAGGGCATTGTTGAAAATGCCGCGATGATTGGCGAGAAAGTGCTCGGCCCTGGTCTTGCTGAACTACAAGAACGCCATCCAGTCATTGGCGAAGTGCGCGGACTTGGGGTGTTCTGGGGCCTAGACCTAGTAACTGATCGTGCAACGCGTGCGCCACTTGCCCCATACGGAGGCAAGGGCTACGGCCCGGCTTCACCTGCAATGGGTGAGTTAGTCGCCGAGTGCAAGAAGCGCGGTCTTATGCCATTCATTAACTACAACCGTATGCACGTTGCGCCACCCTGCACGGTCACCGAAACCGAGGCTAAGGAAGGCTTGGCGATCCTTGACGAGGTCTACACCGTAATTGATAAACACTATGATGGCCAAAGCTAAGGGAGAAGTGGATTAATGCGGTATGGCTTCGCGATCGATCAGCGTTCATGCATTGGATGTCACGCATGTACGGTTGCCTGCAAGACCGAACACAATGTGCCGCTAGGGCAGTTTCGCACCTGGGTGAAGTACGTCGATAAGGGTGAGTACCCTTCAACAACCCGCGAGATGGGCGTCATGCGGTGCAATCACTGCACCGATGCTCCGTGCGTGACAATCTGCCCCACTCAGTCACTGTTTAAGCGTGATGATGGCATTGTCGATTTCGATAGCGATTTGTGTATCGGTTGCAAGAGCTGCCAACAGGCTTGCCCGTACGACGCGATTTATATTGACGAAGAGACTCATACAGCCGCCAAATGCAATTTCTGTGCCCATCGCATTGATCAGGGTCTAGAGCCAGCGTGTGTGGTGGTTTGCCCAACCGAGTCGATCTGGGTGGGCGATATTGAGGATCCCGCAAGTGGCATCAGCAAGTTCTTGAGTTTGACGCCGGTTAATGTGCGCTCACCAGAGCAAGGTACCCGGCCAAACGTTTTTTACGTGGGTGCCGATAGCACGGTCCTCGACCCGTTGGCGGCACCCGTTGACGGCACCTACCTGTGGGCCGATGCTGATCCGCTGAGATTAGAGACTGCGGGTGATTTGCCCGGTGACCCAGTTAGCAAGGCGCGCACCACCTTAAATACTGCACATCCACGGCCCTGGGGTTGGAAAGTCTGGACTTATCTTTGGACCAAGTCGATTGCGGCTGGCGCAGTAGCACTAGCAGCCCTTCTCATTTTGACTTCATCCGATCGTTCTGCGCTCTTGACAACAATCGCCCCATTAATTGGAGCGATCTTCATTGGGTTGACCGCGGTGCTTTTGATTTGGGATCTTAAGCAGCCAAAGCGCTTCTACTACATCTTGACCAAACCCAACCCGAAATCTTGGCTGGTTTGGGGCTCAGTGTTCTTGGGCATATTCGCGGGAATAGCTGGGTTGACCTTCCTGAGCGGTGCATTCGGCTTGGAAGTAATCGTGTACTGGCTCGCTTGGCCAGCGATACCTGCCGCAGTAATGGTTGCTGGCTACACAGCATTCTTGTTCGGTCAAGCAGAGGGCCGCGATCTTTGGCAGTCGCCGGCGCTCTTTTGGCATCTACTCGCGCAAGCGGTCATGACTGGTGCGGGAGCATTGCTCATCGTGGTTCCTTTCGTATCCCCTGAGACTTCAGTGAGCCGCTGGCTGGGGTGGGCTTTGATTGCAG
The DNA here is from genome assembly GCA_044336815.1 of Candidatus Nanopelagicales bacterium. Lineage (GTDB taxonomy): Bacteria > Actinomycetota > Actinomycetes > S36-B12 > S36-B12. Next base: position 3,427 of record JBIIOU010000094.1, read on the forward strand.
GAGTCGTTGCGCACCTGCTGATAGTCGCGGTTGAATTCGGTGGTCGTCATCAGACCCAGAATGCGACCGTGGCGGCCCACAGCATTACCCACGGCCGCTATGCCAGGACTTTTTGGTTTGGTTCAATCGGGCTGGCGATCATAGGTGCGGTATTCGTGATTCCGGTGCTAATGGGCGGATCACTTTTGTTTGGGCTGATCGCCGGCCTACTAGTGCAGGTGGCATTACTGGCACATGAAACCGTTTTCGTTAAGGCCGCTCAGGATGTGCCGCTGTCATGATGGTGAGTTCAAACGCGAAAAAGGGAGTGCGCATCTAATGGGTTCACGAAAGCGCCAAAGTTCGGTCCCCTCAGGTCCGGCCGCGCACTCGGTCGACGCAGACCAGCCCGAGCATTTTGGGCTGCGGGTCAACGGGAACCTGTCCAACTACCCCCCGGCTGATCAATGGGATGACTACGTCATGTACGACGCCAAAGCCCACCCACGTAAGGTGGGACGAAACTACATGCTGGTGCCCACCACTTGCTTTAACTGTGAATCAGCCTGTGGGCTTATGGCCTATGTCGACAAAGAGACCAACGAGGTCGCCAAAATCGAAGGTAACCCGGCCCACCCGGGGTCACGGGGCCGCAACTGTGCCAAGGGCCCGGCCACCCTGAATCAGATAAGCGACCCCGAACGCATTCTCTACCCGCTGAAGCGTGTTGGCGCTCGTGGCAGCAATCAATTCGAGCGGGTGTCATGGGATGAGGCCCTTGATGACGTAGCCGGCCGTATCCGCAAGGCCATAATCGAAGAGCGCCGTGATGAGGTTATTTATCATGTGGGCCGCCCCGGTGAAGATGGCTTTGCCGAGCGAGTGCTTTTGGCCTGGGGGGTTGATGGCCATAACAGCCACACCAATGTCTGCTCGGCCGGCGCCCGGCTCGGCTACAGCCTGTGGGGAGGTTACGACCGGCCATCGCCGGACTATGCAAATGCCAAGGTAATCCTGCTCATCTCAAGCCACCTCGAAGCCGGCCACTACTTCAACCCGCATGCCCAGCGCATAATGGAAGCCAAAATGCGCGGGGACGCAACTTTGGTGGTTGTTGATCCACGGCTCTCCAATACTGCTGCGCACGCCGACATGTGGATGTCGCCGTGGCCGGGCAGTGAAGCCGCAATGCTGCTTGCCATCGCGGCCTATTTGTTGCGCAATGACAATGTCGCCTGGGATTACCTGAATCGCTGGGTTAATTGGCGCGACTACCTGCGCAATGTGCACCCGGATGCAGATCCTGATGATTTTGAGGATTTCAAAACTCGCCTCACCGCGGACTACCAGAAGTACACCTTCGAGTATGCCGCGCAGGAGTGCAAAATTCCGGCCGCGCAGATCGAGAAGCTCGCTGAAATCGTTTCGAAGGCTGATGGGCGCCTGGCTGCACACGTTTGGCGCGCCGCTACCGCAGGCAATCTTGGTGGTTGGATGGTTTCGCGTGCGCTTTTCTTTTTGACTGTTCTTACCGGAAGCGTTGGCACCAAGGGCGGCACCAGCCCCAATGGCTGGAACAAGATCATCCCGCACGGGCCTGATATGCCCGGTGGCCACGACCTTTGGAACAAGATGCTCTGGCCGGCGGAATTCCCGCTATCGACCAATGAGATGTCGATCCTGTTACCGCACTTCTTGCAAGATGGTCGCGGGAAACTCGATGTCTACTTCTCCCGGGTCTATAACCCCATCTGGACAAACCCCGATGGATTTTCATGGATCGAAGCTCTGACCGATGAGAGTAAAGTCGGCTGCCATGTGGCGCTAACGCCGACCTGGTCTGAGACGGCTTCGTTCGCCGACTACGTGCTGCCGATGGGCCATAGCACTGAGCGCCATGACACGCAGTCATACGAGCAATACGGTGGCAAGTGGCTGGGCTTCAGGCAGCCGGTGCGACGGGTTGCCATGGAGAAAATGGGCCAGACGTTCACCGATACCCGTGACGTGAACCCCGGTGAAGTTTGGGAAGAGAACGAATTCTGGTTTGAGTTGTCATGGCGAATTGACCCTGATGGGTCACTTGGCATCCGTAAATTCTTTGAGGCGCCGGGTCGTCCCGGTGAAAAAATTACGGTTGATGAGTATTACTCGTGGATCTTTGAAAACACCGTGCCCGGACTGCCGGCTAAAGCCGCCTCCATGGGCCTAACGCCACTTGAGTTCATGCGCAAGTACGGTGCCTACGAGGTGGCGAGTGATCTGTACCGCCAAGATGAGCGGAGCCTTAGTGCTGTTGAACGTGATGGGGCGGTAGCGGACGATATGGGGGTGCTGCGCAAGCCAACAACCATGGACTCAACGCCACCCTTGGTCGGCGAAGCAGGGTCGGTCGGTGTGGTTCTGGACGACGGTAGCGAGGTAGCCGGGTGGTTGACCCCCTCGCGCCGCCTCGAATTGTTCTCCTCGACGATGGTCGACTTCGGTTGGCCAGAGTATGCAACCCCTGGATATATCGAGTCGCATGTTTCAGCTGCTCAAATTGACCCAGCACAAGGTGAGATGGTATTGATTCCGACTTTCCGACTGCCAACCTTGATCCATACCAGATCTGGAAATGCTAAGTATCTGAATGAGATTTCCAATAAGCACCCGATGTGGATGAATAGCATCGATGCCGAACGAATCGGCTTGAAGACCGATGACATGGTGCGTGTCACCACTGAGATTGGGCATTTTGTTGCCCGCATCTGGTCGACTGAAGCTATCCGCCCTGGAGTGGTGGCACTGTCGCACCACATGGGTCGCTGGCGCACGGCCGAGAATGCCGGTAGCCGTTGGGTGATGGGCTTAGTCGATATCGGCCGAATGGATGATGGCCGTTGGCGACTGCGATACAAGGAGCACGTAAAGCCTTTTGAGAGCGATGACCCAGATTCAATGCGGATCAATTGGGAGGATCCAGGCGTTCATCAAAACTTGGCATTCCCGGTGCACCCGGACCCGTGGTCAGGAATGCAGTGCTGGCACCAGAAAGTCGTCATTGAGAAAGCGCATGCTGACGATCAATATGGCGATGTTGTTGTCGATACCAAGCGCTCACGGGAGGTATACCAAGAGTGGCTAACGAAGACTCGGCCAGGGCCAAGTGCCTCGGGGATGCGACGCCCAGAATTCATGATGCGGCCGGTCAAGCCAGTGCGTCGCGCTTTTTACGCCAACCCGGATAGTTAGAGGTGTTGAACACAGCCGCGGGGCGTCGAACAACAGACAAGGCGATTGATTCATGCTTGCAGTAGCCGGGGCATTAGCAGTTTTAATTGGTTTGGCGGTTGGCATTTTGGGCGGTGGTGGTTCGATCTTAACCACCCCGCTTCTTGTTTATGTGATGGGCTTCGATACAAAAGACGCCATTGCTGCAAGCTTGTTCGTGGTGGGGGTCACCTCAGCATTTGGATTGATCAGTCATGCGCGAGGCCATCGCGTGCGCTGGCGCACCGGGCTGATATTTGGGTCCGCCGGGATGGTGGGCGCGTTCATCGGTGGGCAAGTTGGCTCACATCTGCCAGGTGCGGTGTTGATGGCGGCTTTTGCGGTCATGATGGGCGTAACGGCGATTGCGATGATCCGGGTCCGCCCAAAGATTAAGGCTAAGGCCCACAAAGGCTTACCTATTTTTCGGATTCTGCTTGATGGGGCGGTGGTTGGGTTCGTCACCGGCCTGGTCGGTGCTGGTGGGGGGTTCTTAGTAGTACCAGCCTTAGCGATTCTCGGCGGAATGCCGATGCCAATTGCTGTTGGCACCTCCCTCCTTGTTGTCATGATGAAGTCAACCGCCGGGTTCTTGGGCTATGCGGTGACGTTCGGTAATGGCAGCTTCGTGAGTTGGAATCCCGCAATACAAATTGATTGGCTGGTCACCATTGTGATCACCATCGGTGCGGTTGCCGGCGCCTTGGTCGGCAGTAGTTTTGTCGGTCGAGTGCATCCAGACCGACTTCGCAAAGCATTCGGCTGGTTTGTGCTGGTTATGGCGTTCTTTATATTGAGTCAGGAGTTGGGAGCAACCATCATCGATTTTGCGGGAGACTCACCGGTTCACCTCATTGAGGTCTTAGCTGGTGTCTTGCTGATGCTCGCGCTGATTATCTTCTTGGTCCGGTGGCCGGCTAAAGAGCCCTTGGCTGACTTTGACGACCCTGCGGGAGCCGCAGGGTTTGACGTCAAAACCGATCGAGGCTAAGCGCCCTTGAATTTCTCAGGTATCAGCTAGGAAGGTATCGAGCAGTAAGGCAGTTCGCGAACTGTTGGCCCAGGCGTCAGCGGCAAGTGCGGCCGTGAGCGGCTGCCAATCGTGTTCTGGGGCGCCCAGTGCAATCGCCATGCGTTCCAAAATCTCCGCTGTTACCTCTATATGTGGTTGCAGCCCCCATGCTGAGCCTGTCCGGAAGATCAGGTCACCGTGTTGGTAGGTGCCAATGATTTGGCAT
>JBIIOU010000095.1:0-7842 GCA_044336815.1 Candidatus Nanopelagicales bacterium
CGCCGCCTTTTGACCTATGACGATTTCTCCGCGGGCGGCATGATGACGACTGAGCCGGTGGTGCTGCCGGCCGATGCCACTGTTGCTGATGCACTGGCCCACATCCGTAATGCTGATCTTTCACCGGCACTCGCCTCACAGGTTTACGTGACCCGCTCCCCCACTGAAACTCCAACCGGTAAGTACTTGGGTGCCTGCCATTTCCAGCGGTTGCTGCGCGAGCCACCAGCAACGATGATTTCGTCAATCGTCGACACCACGTTGGTGCCTATTGGCCCGAATGTGAACCTCGCCGATGTGGCGCGCACTTTTGCCGCCTACAACTTGGTCGCCCTACCCGTTGTCGATGAAAACAACCGACTCCTAGGTGCAGTAACAGTTGACGACGTTATCGACCACATGCTGCCCGGTGATTGGCGCGAGAATGAAGTCCACGGCGGTGATCACCTTGGCTAACTCAGCACCGCGCCGTCAGTCACGCTTGGATCAACCACTCGAGCGTGGGTTACACCTGCGGGACTCCTATGATCCAGAGCTCTTTGGCCGACTTTCCGAGCGCGTAGCTCGGCGAATCGGGTCATGGGCATTTATCGCCTGGATGACAGCGGTGGTCGTGGGCTGGGTGGCCTGGAACTCATTGGCACCGGTCGAGTGGCGCATTGACCCTTTCCCGTTCATTTTCTTGACTTTATTGCTGTCGCTCCAAGCCTCATACGCAGCCCCGTTGATATTGCTCGCCCAATATCGACAGGCCGACCGCGATCGCGTGCAATATCAAGAAGATCGCGCCCGAACCGAGCGATTGCTAGCCGATAGCGATTACCTAGCCCGCGAGATTGCTGCACTGCGCCTAGCGATTGGCGAAGTCGCGACTCGCGATTATGTCCATGGTGAAATTCGCGACCTGCTAGCAGACTTAACCCAAAAACTCGATGAGGCAAATACGCAGCCGGAGGACCCTCGGTAGTCTGTCGGCATGAGCGTTGACCTAGCCGCAGTTCACCTTGCCCTTGCAGATGTTAAAGATCCCGAGATCAACCGCCCAATAACCGAAATTGGGATGCTCAAGGACGTCGAGTGTTCGAAGAAGGGCGTCGTCACCGTCACTGTGTGGTTAACAATCAAGGGCTGCCCGATGCGCGACACCATCACCGAGCGGGTAACAAATGCGGTAAAGCCCATCCCCGGAGTAACCGGCGTCAATGTGGTACTCGATGTCATGGGCGACGAGCAGCGCGCCGATCTAAAGAAACTGCTACGCGGTCATGATGCCCGTGAAATCCAATTCACCCAAGCCGGATCACTTACTCGGATTTATGCAATTGCATCCGGGAAGGGCGGCGTCGGGAAGTCTTCTGTCACCGCGAACCTCGCCGTTGCTATGGCCGACATGGGCCTGGCGGTCGGACTCGTTGATGCTGACATGTATGGCCATTCAATCCCGCGCATGCTCGGCACTACAGCACAGCCAAATATGGTCGAAGGCATGATCATGCCGCCGATGGCCTTTGGGGTACGCCTTATTTCCATGCTGGCTTTCAAGCCGGGTGGGGTGACCCAGCCGGTTGCTTTCCGCGGGCCCATGTTGCACCGCGCCTTAGAACAATTCTTGTCGGATGTGTGGTGGGGAGATCTAGATGTCCTACTCCTTGATCTGCCACCGGGCACCGGAGATATCGCGATCTCCACCGCACAGTTACTGCCCGACGCTGAAATAGTGGTAGTTACCACCCCGCAGCCCGCAGCCGCAGATGTAGCGGTACGCGCCGGCACCCTCGCCGAACAAACTAAACAAAAAGTTGCCGGGGTCATCGAGAATATGAGCGGTTTCCCGTGCCCGCACTGTGGCGAACCACTTGACCTGTTCGGTATGGGCGGTGGCGCGTTGGTCGCGGAGCAACTATCGGAAGTTTTCGGCAAACAAGTACCGTTACTTGGCAAAATCCCGTTCGATGTAGCACTGCGCGAAGGCGGTGACTCCGGTTCTCCGTTGGTACTCAGCCAACCTGATGCACCTGCCTCACTTGCAATGCGGGAGATCGCCCGCACCCTGGGCATGAAACCTCGGGGACTTGCCGGGATGAACTTAAGCCTGACTCCAGCAAAAGCCTAGGTGGCGTCGGGGTCAAATACTGGGCGGGGCGCTTTTCCAGTTTCGCTAGAAGTTTTTGTTGGCTTCACTTCGTCTGGTTCGTCATCATTAAATAATCCGGCAACCAATTTACGTGGATGCAAATCACCGAGGCTTCGCACTGAATCCAGGGTCTCGCTCATGTCTAACCCAGCGGAGTCAGCTAGATCTCTCTTCGCCCCCGTTGCCATCTCCCGGAGTTGGCGCGCGAGGCGGCCCGCGTCAGCAGCGGCTTTAGGCAGCCGCTCCGGCCCGAAAATCAACAGGCCGAGGACGGCCAAGATCATGATCTCGCCAATGCCAATATCGAACATGGTTGAAGCGTACCTGCTTAACTAGCTGCGGCGGAGCCCAATCTGATAGTTACTTCTCGGGTCACCCCACCCCGAGTAAAACTGAGTAGCACGGGGTCACCTGGGGCATACTCACGTATTGCAACCACTAGTTCGGTGGAATCATTGATAACCCGATCGCCGAGTTTGATAATAATGTCGCCCTTAAGCAAGCCAGCGTCTTCTGATGGTCCACCTTGGTTAATCTCACCAACCTTGGCTCCGTCATCGGTGTAACTCAGATCCAAAGTGACACCAATTACTGGAGTACTCGCGGAGCCCGTAGCGATGATCTCCTCGGCGATGCGTTTGGCGGAGTTCACCGGGATTGCAAACCCTAGGCCGATGCTGCCACCTTCACCGCCACTTATTAGCGTGGCGATCGCGGAGTTGACCCCGATGACGTGGCCGGACGCATCGAGCAGTGGCCCACCCGAATTACCCGGGTTGATGGCTGCGTCGGTCTGGATTGCATTGATATACGAAACATCGCCCATCATGCCTGTGGTGACCGGGCGATCAACTGCACTGATGATGCCGTAAGTGACTGTGCCATCTAGGCCGAGCGGTGCGCCAATAGCAATTGCAGAGTCGCCGACAGCAATATTGGCAGAGTTGCCTAAGGTCATCGGCTGTAGGCCGGACTCATTGACTTTGACAACCGCCAGGTCATAGGCCTCATTGGTACCGACCACTTTGCCTTTTATCTCGGTGCCGTCATTTAGGACCACGATGATCTTGCCGTCTTTGCCCGCGAGGTTCACAACATGGTTGTTCGTAAGAATGTAACCATCAGGACGGATTACAAAACCTGAACCACTACCGGAGTCCCCTCCGCCATCAACAAGGATCGAAACAACCGACGGCAGTACCTTTGACACAATGCCGGCGATCGATTGGTCAGAGCGCGGTGAAGAATCGCCACCGGATTGCACCAATGGCACCACCGCGGCGGAAACTACCGTTTCGCTCACCACCGTGCCATCGTCGACAGCCTGGCCTATTAGGTACCCGCTGAGACCAGCTACTAAACCGACGACCAGTGCGGTGACACCAGCCACTAGAACGGTCGAGAAGAATCCCAGGCCGCGTCGCGGTCCACGGACATACGGCACAGGTGCCGGCACAGCGTCCGGCACAGCATCCGGTGTCGGATCCGGGGCCAAAACTGGCTGGATCGACTCTTGGACCGACTCTTGGACCGGGGGTCCCGGCGGGGTCATCGGGTCAATGCTCATGCTCATCTACTCCTCGTATCTGGGCTAAGGCTAGGCTGCTGGCAATCCAAGGCCAGCGGAGGTGCACCATTACGAGCAACCAGCCCGAATCGACGGGTCAAACGTCAACACCACCAAATACTGCCTCATGGGCATACGCCGAGGATTGGCTGGTTGAGGACGAACACGTTCGCGCCGCCCGAAGCCGAGCCGTCGAACTTGGCTGCACCCCGGTAACCAAGTCCACCGCGTCTGTCCTGCGCCTGCTTGCGACGGCAATAAGTGCCCAGACGGTTGTTGAGATAGGTACCGGTACCGGCGTTTCAGCAGCAGCCCTGCTATCGGGCATGACATCCGACGGTATTTTGACCTCGATTGACACCGAAGCTGAAAACCAGCGGGTGGCCCGGGAGATCCTCACCGAATTGGGCTATGACCATGTGCGCGCCCGGTTGATCGCCGGCCGAGCACTGGAAGTACTCCCCCGACTTGCCGATCAAGCCTATGACCTGGTTTTCGTCGATGGCGATAAGGCTGAATACCCGGCAATCTTGCAACAAGCCAGGCGCCTGCTACGCGTTGGCGGAATTTTGGCCTTTGACAACGTGCTATCCAACGGCCGGGTGGCCGACCCCGGTCAGCGAGATGCCGAAACAGCCGCCCTACGTGATGTGGCCCATGCCCTTCGTGATGACGAGCATTGGGTTCCGGCATTGATGACGATTGGTGACGGATTACTGGCCGCGGTACTACGCAGCGAGGCTGTCTAGCGGCACTCGTCAAAAGAATCGAGGTGACAACCCCGGTGGGGTGTCACCTCGACGTCAAGAAACTTTGGCTGTTGCCCTAGGCGAAAACCGCCAATAGTTTGTCGCCTAGCTCGCGGGCTTCGTCGGCCTTAAGTTCGACGACGAGTCGACCGCCGCCTTCGAGTGGGACGCGCATCACATAACTGCGCGCTTCCTTTGTTACCTCGAGGGGACCATCACCCGTCCGTGGCTTCATCGCGGCCATGTAGACCCCTTTCTCATTGGGACATTATCGCTGGTCTATCCCCGGGGCGACCTGTTGGGGTTGCCCTAGCGGGGCAGGACCCCACCCTCCACTAGGCGCCCGAAGGCCATCAGGGAGCGCCTGACCCCACTCAGGAACGCAGGGCGGGCCAGTGGCCAGCCGAGTCGGCCCAGCAGGCCTAAGGGCAGGTCTAGCTCCTCGCTCCAGATGAATCGCGAGCGCCCACCCGGTAAGGGGCATCCCAGCGGGTGATCGTCATGGTGTCGAGGAAGCCTGCCGGGCCCAGACCGGTAAATGCTGAAAGCTCCGAGCCGACACTGGCACCATCGCCTTGTGCACCGACTTTTTCAACGGCCGCTCAACTTCGCTACCTGCGCCTGCAATTCTTCGATCACTTGATCGACTTCGTCCATTCGGTATCCGCGAGCAACGACATCGAAAGCTGGATTGCCAAATTTCTCGTCCGGACGAGCATCGCGCACCGGTTCAGGGAGTTCACCAAGTCGACCGGTAGCCAATATGCCGATTAAGGCAATGACCACAACCGCCAAGATCACGAAGATGAACGTCATGCCTCTATCCCACCATGGGACGGGGCCTGGCGCACTGCGGCCACCAATTTATCGGCGATTAGCTTTAGTGCCTGCTCCACCTCGGTTGTCCAGGCCAGTTCATCCACTGCCTCACCTCGCACGAAACCTTGCTGCTGCCAATGCCCCACTTGCTCACGAAGTAGTGCGAAGTCACCCCATGGGTCTAAGCCCACAACCGGCTTGTCATGCATCCCAAGGCAGCGAGCCGTCCAGACCTCCATTAGCTCTTCTAAGGTGCCAATTCCGCCCGGCAAGGCCAAGAAGGCGTCAGCGCGGTCGTCCATGATCCCTTTGCGCGCGCGCATGTCATCGGTGATTATTAACTCATCGGCGTCGTGATCTGCGACTTCCATGTCAACGAGTGCTTGCGGGATCACCCCGACGGTGTGGCCACCGGCCTTTCGAACCGCCCGCGCCACCGCCCCCATCATCGATACCGAACCACCACCTGAGACAAGTTGCCAGCCGCGTCTTGCAATCGCGGTACCGACCTGATCGGCTAGTGCCAGGTAGCGCTCATCGATCCCCGAACTCGAGGCGCAATAGACGCAGATTGTGGGCACGGCCCCAACCCTAGCCGCTCGATTTGGTGCCAATTGACTTCAATTAAATCTTCAACTATATTAGTAGAACATTCAACTATCTAGTTATCAAGGGAGACCCATGAGTAACCTGTCACCAGCCACTGGAACCTGGATCATTGATCCTTTCCACACCACCATCGGCTTTTGGGTGCGCCACGCGATGGTCGCCAAAGTACGCGGTAATTTCGGCACCTACTCCGGCTCGTTCACCATTGATGGTGACAACCTGTCCGCTTCGTCAGCTGAGCTAACAATTGAGTCCGCCAGCATCAACACCAACTCTGCCGACCGCGATGCCCACTTGACATCCGCGGATTTCCTAGACGCTGAGAATTTCCCCACTCTCACTTTTGTCTCAACCGCTGTTGCCGCAAAGGGCGACGACATCTTCGTGACCGGTGACCTAACAATTCATGGAGTGACCAAGTCGGTCGAAGTGAAGTATGAATTTGTCGGAGCCAGTACCGATCCTTATGGCACCAATAAGGTCGGTTTCGAAGGCACCGCGAAAATCAGCCGTAAAGATTTCGGCTTAGTCTGGAATGCAGCGCTCGAAACCGGTGGCGTCTTGGTCGGCGATGAAATCCACTTAACCTTCGACGTCGAAGCTAATAAGCAGTAGCAAGACCACCTAGGCCAGCCAGGTACGCAACTGCAACTCGCAGGCCCGCAGTTGCTCAATTGATACATGCTCGTCAGCACTATGCGCAAGTGATGGGTCCCCCGGTCCGAAATTTAGGGCCGGGGTACCCATCGCCGAGAACCGGGCGACATCAGTCCAACCGAACTTGGGCGCCGGGGCTTGCCCAACCGCGGCAACAAACTCCGCAGCAGCCGGGCGATCAAGCCCAGGCCGGGCGCCCGCAGCCAGATCAACAACCACCACTTCGTAGCCATCAAAAACTTCCTCAACATGAGCCTGAGCCTCAGCGGTTGAGCGATCGGGCGCGAAGCGATAGTTCACGGTCACTACACAACTATCGGGGATTACATTTCCTGCTATACCGGCGTTGATCGCAACGGCATTTAGCCCCTCGCGATACTCGAGGCCGTCGACGATCGGCCGCCTGGGCACATAAGTGCCAAGTATCTGAAGCAAATCCAAGGTTGAGTGAATCGCATTTTCACCGAGCCAAGAGCGGGCACTGTGTGCGCGAACACCGTTGACACTGATCTCGGCACGCAAGGTGCCTTGACAGCCGGCCTCGACAGCAGCATTTGATGGCTCCAGCAAAATTGCGAGGTCGGCTTCTAAGAGGTGTGGTTGCTCATCAGCAAGTTTCTGCAACCCGTTAAATTTGCCGGCGACTTCCTCGCACTCATAAAAGATGTAGGTAACATCACGGTTAGGGGTGGGGATAGTTGCCGCTAACCGAAGCGCAATTGCCACCCCGCCCTTCATATCGCATGAACCCAAGCCGTAAAGCTGGTCACCATTTAAGTGGTGCGGGATATTGTCGGCCGATGGCACGGTGTCGAGGTGGCCACCAAGTAGCACCCGCTCCGAATGACCCAGTTGGGTTTGAGCCACGATGGTGTTACCAAATCGCTGAACCGTAAGGTGAGCGCAACCCGATAAGGCGGCCTGCACCAAATCCGCCAACCCCTGCTCCTGGTGTGACTGGCTCGGAACATCGATCAAGGCGGCTGTAAGAGCTACCACATCTGACGATAGGTCCAAGGTTCGATCCGCGATAGCCACATGGATACGGTAGTGCGATGAGCACTCACCCTGACTTAACCCCGGTGGCCGGCCCCGCCTCGGCCATCGGCCTTGCGACGGTAGCTGGCGATGTTGTACTGGACGTCTGGTATCCGGCCCCGACACTCGGTGCCATCCCAAAGGATGTCCCTGATATCAGTAGCGGCATCAACTCAACCGAAACCATCGGAGCTCAGGTCCTCAGCATTTCCACAACTATCGCCGATTTGGCAGCGCCACCACTCGACACCGCCGATGCCTACCTACGA
>JBIIOU010000096.1:0-7823 GCA_044336815.1 Candidatus Nanopelagicales bacterium
ATTATTGTCGAGAACGCCAACCTTTCCGTGCGCACCCCGTTGTTGGCTGCGTAGGTAGCGTCGCGTGCTTGTCCTGAGCCGCAAAGTCGGCGAAAGCATAGTGATAGGCGACAACATTGTCGTGAGCATTCTTGAGGTTCGCGGTGACCTCATCCGGGTCGGTATTGATGCACCCAAGCAGGTCAAGGTGCACCGTCGCGAGGTATTCGAAGCGATTGAGGCCGCCAACAGGGAGGCCTTGTCGTCGTCGATTAATGCCATCTCGGAGTTCGCGTCATCCATCAAGGGGCTACCGAGCAAACCAGCCAAAAAGGACTAAGTTCCGTCTACGGTCTAGGAATGAGTGACCGAATCTCGCCCGCCACCTCGTCGGGACGGTTAATTGGCTCCGTTCGAAGTTGCTTTATCCCCACTCCAGAGATTGTCAGGCGGCCGTAGTTGAAGGCGCGGCCGAATGGTCCCTGTTGGATGTCTACGCCCTCAATCTTGTTGAACTCGAGGGTCTCCTTATTGCGGAAAATGAAAGTCCGAACGATCTGGATCTTCTCTTGATCAATTAGTAGGCGGAACATCACCCACCTGATGAAACTGAAGACTGGGAAAAGCAAGAGTAATAGAAGAAGTAGCAGTGCGATTGCGGAGTTAATCCGGATCCAAGTGATAACAGTAAAAATCGTAATGACCGCTAGCCAGACGATCATCGTTACTAAAAGTGCTTTAACGGACGCACGACGATTCTCGGTAACCGGAGCTAAATCCATGGCTCTATTCTAGACCAGTTCTCAAAACCGTGGGCGCCCCTTGGTCCGTGCATCTGGTGGTAGGTGGCCATGGCAAACTAGTGTCCGTGCACGGGACTGTGAGCGGAAATCCGGTCGAGCACTACGTTGGCATCGACCCTGACCGCAAGTTGCCACTTATGATCTGCCTGGATTCGCGTGGCCGGCATTGGCTTACGGACGGTACTCGATCAACAGTGGTCTACCCTCCCCGCCGAGATTCAGGTATGCCCGGCGAAGGTGCGTTCATCATCAATTACCAGGTTGACCAAGCCGTATCGCTGCTCTCAACCGTAGAAGCGATCAGGGGTGATGAGCTGCCATATGACGCACTTGTCTACGCTAATTGGCTAATCCTCGCGGTCAATTTGTTGGTGGCAGCACACCCTCGGGGCACCCTTGGAATTGAGCGGGTGGTGCTGGATCGCGATCCGACCTTTGATAGCAATCAACTCCGAATAAAAATTCAGGGGGTGGAGCGGCTGTATCGCATCAGGCGTTTTTTGCCGCGCCGCCCAGGTCACTTCATGATCGAGGTAATTGCCCGCGAGAACGATCAGGTCGTGCTACTAGCAGAATGCCGTCTACTCGGGCTTGTCCACTATCAAGAACATGCGGTGCGCCCCGGTGCCGCGGAAGACCAAGCCCGCGAAATACTTGAGGAGATCTTAGAGTTCATCTGGCGATGCAGCCCGGCGCCAAAGGATGCGGGGACGTAACCAAAGAACCGGAGCTAGGAAGCGAGGAGGGTATCGCTCGGTGCTTCGGTGGCTAGATCTAGTCGTAACTTATCGACGGTCGACTGCAACTTGCTGTTATCAGATTCAAGTTGCTCAACTTTCGAGGTTAGTTCACCGATTACTACTCGGTCACTCTCGACCTTGGCGGCGTGTGCTTTCTCAAGTTCTTCCATCTCACGCTTGTACTCGGCGGTTGCGAGAAAGTGCTTCAACTGCAGCCGATCGGTTTCGTTCTTCACGTACCCAAGCATCGCGAGGATGCCGAATGCCGCGATTATGAAAATTAGCGCGATAATCCAGATTTCCATAGCCACATACTACTCGGCGTCTGGCTCTATTTCCATAGGACCTAAGTCACAGGAAAAATCACTAAACAAAGGACCAGCGAGTCGTGCCTCGGCGTTGCGGGGAGCCTGGGTTCACGACCCTTGGATATTGATTCCAGTTGCGTCCTTGACCAAGGTGTTAACGGTGTCGTTGGCCATGCAGGCTAGGTACACGAATCTGCCAACGAAGGCAAGGATCACGAAAACTGTCGTCACCGGATCCCAGCCCTTGCCAATGCGAGGGATTCGCGCCATTTTTCTCCTAAAGCTCGCATAGCAATTTTACAAGATTTTTATCGAAACCTGAAACTACGGCTGGCTGCTGTCGATACGGTCTTATCGCGAACGTTATTATTCGGATTTTGAAGGGAAGTGGGTAACACGTGCTCATCATGACGCCGGTGCCCGACGGTGTGAGTGTTGTCGCCTCGGTTGAGAAAGCGGAACTACTAGCCGAGCGCAAGAAGCCGGCGCCGTTGTTAATCCTAGAATCCCTGCAACTGTATTTGGATGAAAATGGCTTCGGGACTGGCCAATTGCTCTGGGGTCGACTCGGCACGCAGGGATCATCGGGGACCTTCCTCCTCGAGCGCGATGAGAATGTCCGCTTTGTCCTAAAACGCCGGATCGAAGGTCAACAAGCGAGCGACGTCATGAGCCTCGAAACCGAGATCTCGCTGCTAGAAGTCCTCAGAAGCCACCACCTGCACTCGCCGGAGATTTTGCACGTATGCAAAGACACCAGTGTCATCGGCGCCAACTTCTACCTGAGCGCTTACCTGCCAGGGGAGCGTGTGGTAACCGAAATCCCGGAAAAGCTCAACAACGTGGAGGAAAAAGTAGGGATGTCGCGTCGGGCCATCGACGATCTGGCGCGAATCCAAGTTGAACTCACCCCCGGCGAGGTGCCCGGGCTCGATCACGGAGCGGCTGATCTGCGCAAACTCGTCCTCGAGTCCAAACGCGTAGCCCGCAGCCTAAAGATGCGCCGCCTGCCGGGATTCGAGATCTTGGGGGATTACCTGCTGGAGAACGCACCCGAGCCCCGACCTTCGGTGGTGGCCCACGGCCGCTACAGCATGCAGAACCTGCTGTTTTTACCCTCGGCACCGGCAACGATTTCGGGGGTTTTTGGTTGGGAGCGCGCCACCGCCTGCGACCCCCTGATGGATTTGGGTTATTTTACCGCCACTTACGCCGCCCGGGATCTCCCCGCGACCCCGTTGGATGCGGCGCCGGTAACACGGGAGGAGGACGGTTTTCTGACCCGAAATGAACTAACGAACGTTTACCGGATCGCCACCCAACTAGACACAACCGACTTGCCCTGGTTCCAGACCTACTCCCTGTGGAAGGAAGCGGTACGCCTCGAAGAGATATACGAGAGGCTGATGAACAAGCTGTCAGTACCGAGTAAGGCCTTCGCCCTTTCGTTGCGCGAAGGAGTACCAGCAATCCTTGCGAATGCCGCCTATTTCTCTAAGGTTGACGGGGTCGAGGCGACCGCCCCAAGGCGGTAACCTAAAAAATTAGCCCGGAATCTCTCAGTATCGGCCCACTAAAACCGATGGCTCTTAACCAAAGCGCAATTTTTCGCGCGTGAGGTACGGGAGTAAAAGTGAGTGTCAACGATGTGCTGGCTCGAGTCGGAGAAATCCGGGCTCGACTGGAATTACCCCCACTTCGTACCAACTTTGCGCCACCGGCAACCAGCGCCGCCGCACCAATCGGCTCCACCCCTACCGGCACCAGCAGTACTGGCTTCCCAGCCCCGGCGACCAGCGCCACCGACTTCGAGGCCACCCTTGCCAACCTGACTGGGCAAATTCCGCAGCCCGCGGGCACCGGAATGATGTCTTCAGACCCAGACCTCGGTAAGCGTATGGCGGAGTACGGTGTTAATTTCGTCGGAGTGCCTTATGTGGCGGGCGGTAACACTCCTGAGTCCGGCTGGGACTGCGCGGCATTCACGGAGTGGATTGCGAAGCAGCATGGCCTCTCGATACCACCTGTTTCATGGGAGCAGATCAAGGTAGGCGAGCCGGTAGCTTCACTAGGTGAGGCGCGTGCGGGCGACCTGGTCTTTTTCCACGAGCCATCTGGTCACAGCCGTGACCCTTCGCCTCTCAAAGTCAACCATGTCGGTATTTATTTGGGAGACGGCCGCATGGTGGAGGCCTCGAACCCGACAAGTGATACTCGGATAAGTGAAGTTAGCGTGGAGAAATTAGTAGGTATCCGGCGCCTGGCCGGCCCACTCTCCGGCTAGTTGCAAGGATCGAACCGGTCGACGGTATCGATCCGAAAGATTTGAAGAAATCTCTCAGGTGCCTAGATGAGTTGCCGATTCTTCCCCTGAGCAGGATGCTCGTCATATGTGCCATGGATTTGGCCCGAAGACCTTAATTGGTGAACGGGGTTCGACGTGGATCTTGGCTTAGTCAATCCGGCGGTGCGTATCGCCCTCGATGGCTTAATGATGCGGCAAGAGGCGATAGCAAATAACGTCTCCAATATGTCGACTGCTAACTACACCGCAACCAATGTAGATTTCGAGGGCGCTCTCAAATCAGCACTTGATATGCCCAGCATTCAAGGTACTGCAACAACACAGAGTTTCATGAGCACCGTGGCCTCATCGGCCCCCCGCAAGCAAGATGGCAACAATGTCAGCCTCGAGGAGCAAACCCTTCTCGGCACCGAGACAAACTTGCGCCTCGAACTTGCACTTCGTGCTGCCGAGGGACGATTCAACTCGGTTCGCTACGTACTAGGCGGTAGCTAATCATGTTATCGATATTCAATATTTCGAACTCCGGGGTGAACTTCTACAAGAACTCGCTGGATGCGATCGCTTACAACGTGGCAAACTTGAGCACGGTTCGCTCTATGAGCGAAGGTGCCGTGCGCCGGCAGTCCGTAGTCGCAACATCAACAGAGGCACCGGCACCGAGCATGGTCGGGACCGGTGGCACCGTGGGTTCCGGGGTCACTTTCAAGATGGTGCAGTCCGACTCAGCCGAAGGCCTTGTTACCTATGAACCTGATCATGTGTTGGCCGACGAGGATGGATATGTGCGGCGACCTGATATCGATCTCACCACTGAGATGGCGGACATGATCATCGCGCAACGTGGTTATCAAGCAAACCTAGCCGTCGTTCAGCGCGCGACCGAGGCCTACCAAGCCGCACTTCAGTTGGGTAGGTAGTCATGGCATTCAGCATCCCTGGGGTTTCACTTTCCGCGCAGTTGCCGCCGCTGCCGCCCCTACCACCAAGCCCCAGCGTCAGCCCGTCACAAACCCCTGAGATCGGTGGTGCGACGGGTGCCGGAGCGGATTTCGGTTCCAGCCTTGCTGATGCGATGGATAAACTTGGATCACTCCAGCAAAACTCCGATGCGCTTGCAACTAAGGTCGCGACCGGCGAATTGAAGAACCCGCACGAGTACTTGATGGCAGCGCAAGAAGCCTCAATCTCCACGCAGACTGCGGTGGCTGTTCGCAACAAGGCCCTTGAGGCATTCAATGAGATTATGAGGATGCCACTGTGATCGAAACTCTTAGGCTCTATGGCCGCAAGACTTTGGCTGCTCTACGCCAGTTCACTCCCGGTCAGATCACCGCGATCGTCATCGGCATTTTGGCCCTAATCGCAGCCGCAGTTCTTCTCTTAAGAGTCACCGCCTCCCCGATGACGCCGCTTTACTCGAACCTATCCAGCGAGGACGCAGTTGCAATCTCTCAGGAACTCGAAGCCAGGGGCACCGCATTCGAGCTGAGTCTCGCGGGCACCCAAATTCTTGTCGCACCAGCTGACGTATCTCCGGCACGGCTGGCAATCAGTGCGGCCGGACTCCCCGCCGACGCGAACAGCGGCTACTCACTACTTGATCAGCAAGGCATGACAACGACCGAGTTCATGCAGAACGTCACCTACCAACGCGCCCTCGAGGGCGAACTGTCTTCAACGATTGAAGGTATCGACGGGGTGAGATCGGCAACCGTTCACCTCGCGATTCCAGCTGAATCCGTCTTCACCCAAGCATCTGATAAGCCAACCGCGTCGGTTCTTGTCGTCATGGGTGGGGGACAGATGCTCACTGGTGAGCAGGTGCAGGCTGTTACCAATCTCGTAGCCTCCAGTGTTCCCGGCCTCGTGGCTGACAAGGTAGCGGTCACCGACTCTTCTGGTGTCCTGCTTTCCGGTGGCGGTGCATCAGGTGCGGCGTCAGTCGAGCAGTCATCGCGTATTGAGGGCAGCCTCGTGGCGTCCGCCCAGTCGATGCTGGACAAAGTTCTTGGACCTGGTGTTTCCAATGTCAGTGTCAACGCCGATCTTGAATTCGACCAGCGGTCCACTACCACTCAGGAGTACGCCTACCCGGACGAGTTGCCCGCGCTCTCCGTCCAGACGAACACCGAAACTTATACGGCCACCGACAACAGCGCGACTGATGGTCCCGTGGTGGGAGAGCCGCCCGCGGTAATAGGGCAGGGTTCGACCACCGACGCCCAGAACGACTACGAGAAGACTTCCGGTACGCAGACCAACCCGATCAATAGCACCATCACCGAACGAGTTGGTGCACCTGGAACAATCCGCCGATTGACCGTGGCCGTGCTCGTTGACGCTGCGGTGCCAGCCGCTACCTTCGCTGAGGTTGAGGCACTTGTCGCAAATGCGGTGGGCCTTGACGTCGAACGCGGTGACGCGATCCAGGTCTCACAGGTGGCGTTCGACACCTCGGTGGCCGATGCAGCTAAAGAGGCAGCGGCTGCTGCCCTTGCGGCGGAGGAGTCCGGCGCACTTTTCGCCATCGGGCGCCAGGTAGGTATCGCTCTCTTAGTTTTGGCGGTGATAGTCCTCGGGGTGCTCTCGCTTCGCCGTCAGCGCCGGACCATGGTCGACATGGAGATGCTGGAAGCCCGCGGGTTTGGGGGATCGGTTCTTATTGAGCGACTGGACGAGAACGGTGAGCCGATATATGCAACAGCCGACGCTATCGCTGCAGGCGAAGGCGGTGTAGTCGCGGTACCGGATGAACTCATCCCGACCTACATCAAGAGTCCAGGCTCTGCTACCTACGATTCCCTGCGGGACTTTGCCACCGAAGAGCCAGAGCAAGTTGCACGGGTGCTTCGCACCTGGATATCGACATAGGTCGACGTTATGGCAACTTTGCGACCTGAAGAGATCACGCCCCGCTACAAGGCTGCCGTGATCGTTGCTCAATTGGGGCTCGCGGCAGCTCGCCCGGTATTCGCCGAAATGAATAGCGAAGAGATTCAGTCGTTAGCGGGTGAAGTTGCGCGACTTAAAGAGGTAGATCCCGCACTCGCGCTTGAAATAATTCGCGAGTTTATTAAATATGCTGCCTCTACCCGGATGGCTGGTAGCGGAGGCCTCGACGTTGCTCGGAGCCTGTTGGACCAAGTATTTGAACCCGCCGAAGCCGAGGCGATGTTTGAGCAGTTGGTGAGCTCCATCGCCGAGCAACCATTCAGCTTCATGCGCAAGATGGATTCTTCGCAGGTACTTTCTTTCATCAAGGACGAACACCCGCAGATCATCGCGGTGATCCTCGCCTATTTGCCATCGGACCTAGCCTCCTCGGTTCTTTGTTCCTTGCCAGATGAGACCCAGGGTTCGGTTGCGGGTCGGATCGGACTGATGGGTCGGGTTAACCCGGATTCTGTCCGGCTGGTCGAGTCAATCCTCAAGCGCAAGATGTCGAATGTTCTCGTGACAACTGAGTCCTCATACATCGGTGGGATCGAACCGCTGATCAGCATCATTCAGCGGACTGATCGGCAGACCGAGAAGATCCTCCTGGAAAGCATCGAGGAGCGGGACCCAAAACTGGCGGAGTCGATCCGCGCCAATCTTTTCTTGTTCGAGGACATCGCAAACATCGACAACAGGTCCCTGCAGTTGGTTCTTCGAGAGGTAAGCCCTCAGGATCTCGCCATGTCTT
>JBIIOU010000097.1:0-7783 GCA_044336815.1 Candidatus Nanopelagicales bacterium
TCTTCCTCGCCCGGAGTCTTAACAGTGGTCGGAGCATCCGGTCCATAGCCGGCATGCTTGAGCATCCGGCGAAAATCGATTACCTGCTCTATGGATATATCTTTGTCATGAGAGCGATCAAACACCTCGATCTCTGTTCCGACGGTAATGCGAAAACGACCGTCGTGCTTTTCTTCGACCTCACCGACCGCTGAAAGTAGGCTCATTACGTCAACCCACCTGATGTTGTGGCTGGTTGGGTGGGCAAATATGGCGGCTACGGTGTCACGGTGATGGTTATTCAGGTGATTGGTCATGGCATGATCTTAGACGCACGCACAATCTATAGAGCGAGGTCGGTCAGGACCAAGACCCGCTCATGGGTTAAGTCGGTCATCGCGGACCGCAACCCTTCTCGGCCAACCCCCGAAGCCTTGATACCGCCGTATGGCATTTGGTCGGCCCGGAAAGTTGGGGCATCACCAATGATCACGCCCCCCACCTCAAGTTCACGGTGCGCGCGGAAAATCTCTTGAATATTGTGGGTGAACAGGCCGGTCTGCAGGCCAAACCTTGAGTCGTTAACTAGGTCGATACCTTCATCAAGATCCTTGATTACTTGGATCGACATTACGGGGCCAAAAACCTCTTCGCACGACACCCGCACCCGGGGATCGACATTAGAAAGGAGTGTTGGCTCAATCGAAGTACCGCTACGCGAACCCCCGGCGAGTACCACGGCTCCAGCGTCGACCGCCTCTTGCACCCACTCCGTAACTCGCACCGCGGCCACTTCACTAATCATCGGCCCAACTTCGGTAGCCGAATCCCATGGCGAGCCACTCACAAGTGCAAGCACATTAGCGATGAGGCGCTCGGTGAACGCTTCGGCAACGGACTCTTCAACGAAGATCCTTTGCACGGAGACACAGGTTTGGCCGGCTTGTGCATTTCCATACATTGCGATTCGACGCGCAGCCCACTCTAAATCCTTGGCGCTGCTGTAGTCCCCCAAAATTATCGCGGCCGCATTGCCACCCAGTTCGAGCACGATGTGCTTATTTGGCACCTCGCGTTGAATTGCAAACCCCACGGGCTCCGAACCGGTAAACGAAATAACCGGCAGCCTAGGGTCAGCCACGAGGGATGGAGCTACCTCATTGCCAACGGGGATGACCGAGAACATGCCAGGTGGTAAATCGGTCTCACCAAGAAGCTCACCAATAAGTAACGCGCCCAGTGGCGTTGCCGGTGCCGGTTTCACCACAATGGGTGCACCAACTGCAAGTGCAGGCGCAATTTTATGGGCGACGAGGTTCACCGGAAAGTTGAAAGGTGAAATCCCAAGGACTGGTCCGTGTGGAAAACGCCGGATGATCGCGGCTCGGCCTGCAGTTGCCGCCTCGGTATCGAGCCGCTGAAACTCACCGTTGAATCGCCGAGCTTCTTCAGCAGCCCATCTAAATGTCGATGCTGCGCGCCCAGCCTCCGCCCGTGACCAAGTGATGGGCTTGCCGTTTTCGGCCGTAATTAAAGCTGCTACTTCGTCAAGGCGCTCCTCCAGCCGGCGCGAGACATGGGTTAATGCCGCAGCGCGTTGAGCGGCTGAAGTGCGCTGAGCCTCGCGGCGCACCTGCCACGCCCCCTCGATAGCGGCTTCTACGCTGGCCGCATTCGGAACTGTGTAAGTACCAACAACTGACCCATCACCAGGGTGGGTAACCTCGGCGCGCTCGCCCGCATCTGATGCGGTGCCCGCGATCCATGCTGGCCAATGACGCGGAGTGTGAAGATCATGCATGCCCATGGGTAAAACCTATGCCCCCCCCTAAGCCAGCGAATAACCGGGCACTGGCCTAGGATTCAGAAAAGCGCCCACCATGGAGGCAACATGACTCTCACCACCGAGCGAACCGACAATGATCTGGCCCAAGTACGCCGACTGGTGACTACTATCCCAGGGCCAAAGTCATTGGAACTACTTGCCCGGAAGACCGAAGCGGTATCCGCCGGCGTTGGCGTCACCCTTCCAGTGTTCATCACCAAAGCCGGGGGCGGCATCCTCGAAGATGTCGACGGGAACTCCATGATCGACATGGGTTCGGGTATAGCAGTGACAACCGTTGGCAACGCCAACCCCTACGTGGTCGAAAATGTGCAACGGCAGGTTGCGGCATTCACCCACACCTGTTTCATGGTGACTCCATATGCCGGCTATGTCGAAGTATGCGAGGCACTAAATCGCCTAACCCCAGGCGAGCACGCCAAACGTTCAGCACTTTTCAACTCCGGTGCTGAGGCCATTGAAAATGCCGTCAAGATCGCCCGGACATTTACCAATCGAGCCGCGGTGGTGGTTGTAGAGCACGGTTATCACGGACGCACTAACCTCACTATGGCGATGACCGCGAAGAACATGCCCTATAAGGACGGCTTTGGCCCATTTGCCTCTGAGATCTATCGCGTACCAACCTCGTACCCATTCCGCGATGCGCCCCTATCGGGCCTTGATATCGCAAAGCGCGCCATCAGCCGCATTGACAAAGAGATAGGCGCTACCAATGTTGCTGCGATTGTCATTGAACCGATACAAGGCGAGGGCGGTTTCATTGTCCCAGGCGATGGCTATTTTGCTGCAATGGCGACTTTCGCCAAAGAGAACGGCATCGTCTTTGTCGCCGACGAAATTCAAAGTGGTTTTTGCCGCACCGGCGACTGGTTCGCCAGCAGCTATGAAGGCGTTATCCCCGATCTAATAACCACCGCAAAAGGCATCGCCGGTGGCCTCCCCCTTGCCGCAGTTACCGGCCGGGCCGACATCATGGATTCGGTACACGCCGGTGGCCTCGGTGGAACCTACGGCGGCAACCCGGTAGCTTGCGCGGGCGCCCTCGGAGCAATTCGGTGGATGGAAGAAGAAGACGCCTGCGGTCGCGCGAAGGCTATTGAAGCCGTGATGCTTCCCGCTTTAGCGGCTATGCAGATAAAGCACCCGACCATCGGTGATATTCGAGGTCGTGGAGCAATGCTCGCGATTGAGCTTGTCAAGCCCGGCACTATGGATCCAGATCCAGAGCGCACCGGTGCCGTTGCGAAGTACTGCCATGGCCAAGGAGTAATGGTCTTGACGACCGGCACCTTCTCGAACGTGGTGCGTTTCCTACCGCCACTAACCATGCCTATGCATCTTCTCGAAGAGGCACTCGAGGTAATCGCTAGCGGCTTTGAATTTACTAGTTAGCCTGTAGCTAGTAGTCGATTCGAAGACCGAATTTTTGCTCGTAGCCCGATTCCATTAGATCGAGGTACTTGAGGGCGTCAAAGGCCTCGGGGCCTAACACGCCGTTACCCTGCCACGTTTTGGTGGCAAGTAACTCCAGCGCGATCACCGGATTCATGGCCGTTTGCCAAACGACCGCTTGCACACCGTACTCACGCATCGACCATTCGTTGTCCAACACGTGATACAGATACACCGACTTAGGCTTACCATCTAAGCCGGTGCCCGTAACCCAGGTGCCCGCACAGGTTTTACCGCTCATTTTGTCTCCTAGGGTCGCCGGATCCGGTAACGCAGCTGCAACTAAATCACGCGGGCTAATCTGCACGCCTTTGACGTTTACCGGTGTCGTGCTATCCAGCCCAAGTTTGTGCAGAGTCTTAAGCACTTCGATGAATTCGTCACCGAGCCCGTATTTGAAAGTAACCCGCTTGCACTTTATCCAGCGCGGCACCAGGAGGACTTCCTCGTGCTCTACGTTCACACATTCAACCGGCCCGATACCTTCCGGGAAATCGAATACCTCAGGTTCACTAAAAGGTGCGGTGGTGAACCAACCTTTGTCCGACTCCCAGATCACCGGTGGATTAAGGCACTCCTCGATAGTGGTCCAGATCGAAAATGAGGGTGCAAAGTCATACCCAGCCACTGTTAAATTGGCGCCGTCGCGAATACCGATTTCATCAATCTCACTGAACAGGTGATCTGCCGCATACCTGGCGAAAATATCCGATAACCCGGGTTCAACACCTACCCCACACAGGGCCAATAGGCCAGCATCTTGCCATTCATCTGCTTTCGCAAATTGCTCATCGCCCAGCATCACCCCAACGTTTTCATGCGGCAAGGTGGGATGCGGGCGCGAAAGACTCATCGCCGTATCAAGGTAGTTGGCTCCGGCCGCGAATGCTCCGTCGAATATCGGCATTACGTAGCGTGGGTCGATGACGTTCAACACATGGGTTATTCCATGCTGCTGACACATAGCCGTGATTTCGCTGGTATTTGCCGCATCTATCCGAGCTGCCACAAAACGCGGATCAGTAACCCGATCGGCCAGCGCCTGAGACCGGTTCAGGTCGAAGTCGGCGCAAATCCATAAATCAAA
This sequence comes from Candidatus Nanopelagicales bacterium, assembly GCA_044336815.1. GTDB lineage: Bacteria > Actinomycetota > Actinomycetes > S36-B12 > S36-B12. Next base: position 4,368 of record JBIIOU010000097.1, read on the forward strand.
GAACTCTCGCCGTTTGGCAATCAGCGCAGCGGATGTGCCGACACCACCTGACCCGATAGCGAGTACTCGCATTATTACTCTCCGGTGGCTCGGTCGGCGAGTAGTGGCTGCCGAGGATCCCATTTCGTACCATCACGGTCATCTTGACGGCGCCGCGCAATTGCCGAGAGCGCCTCGAGGACAACGCGGTTACCCAACATGACCGTGATGTCGGCATGGTCAAATGGTGGAGATACTTCGACTACATCCATCCCCACCACCGGCAACTCGTAACAAATACGCCGCACCGCATCAAGTAACTCACGCGCCGTGAGCCCGCCGGGTTCTGGGGTGCCGGTACCAGGGGCGTGGCCTGGATCGCAAACGTCGATATCAACGCTCAAAAATACACCGTCGCATTCATCTAAAGCGATGGCGAAAGCTTCGGTAAGTACCTCGCTGAGTCCGCGTTCAACAATTTCAGTCATCTCATACGAGCGCATACCTTGCTCAGCCATCCACTGCAAGGTCTCTGGTTCTGGCCAATAACCGCGTAAACCTATTTGCAAGAATCGATCGCCACGAGCAGCACCAGATTCAATTAGGCGGCGCATTGGCTGGCCGTGGCCGATTAGCGACCCAAAACAGGTATCGCCGGTATCGGCATGGGCGTCAAAGTGGATGATCGCGATCTTTCCCCAGCCGCGCGCCCGCGCAACACCGGTCACATCTGGCCAGGTAATCGTGTGGTCACCGCCCAAGATGATCGGGATGGCACCGGTCTTAGCGACCTTCTCAACTACCGCCTCGAGTGATGCACATGCGGTTGCTGCGTCGCCGCTGTACATCTCCACATCTCCCGCGTCGACGACTTTCATATCCGCGAGACCATCAACACGCATAGCTAGGGATGGTCGGCTACCGTCATGTGGCAGGTAACAAGTTGCCCGCATTGCCTGCGGCCCAAAGCGCGCACCACTACGAAATGAGGTTCCGCCATCAAATGGCGCGCCCAAAATCACAATGTCAGCATCTTCGTAAGTACTAGGAGTATCCAGGTCGCACCGAGCAACGCCTAGAAAGGTGATGTCTGGCCCGAATTGGGCTCCGTAACGAGTCATATCACGACCTTAGTACGGCGCACCTAGGAGTCAAAGCCTAGTCCGAAACGATCCAAGGTTCGCAGCCATAAATTGCGCCGCCCCCCGTTTCGGTCGGCCGACTTCAAAGACCTAGTGGTCCAATCAATACCGATTGACCTCACCGGCTCTGGTGGAAACGGCTTGGGCTTCTTCTTGACCATCTGCAATTCGGTGCGCTCGGTCCGGCGGCCTTGCACCAGATCTAGCATTACCTGAGCACCAAACCTCGAAGATCCAACCCCTAGCCCCGTGTAACCGCTGACGTAGACGGTCTTCCCCCCGTGGGCCTTACCCCAAAAAGCGCTGAATCGCGAGCAGGTATCAATCGCGCCGCCCCACAGATGCGAAAACTCTAACCCTGCCAATTGCGGGAAAGTCTGAAAAAAGTGTGCGGCCAATCGTTTGAATGACTCGTTATCGACTTCATGCTGGCGCCCGAAGCCATTACCGCGGTGATACACCGCGTCATACCCGCCCCACAGAATTCGGCCATCTTCGGTAATTCGGTAATAGTGAAATTGATTCCCGCTATCAGATAAGCCTTCGCGACCTTGCCACCCGACCGATGCTCGCTGCTCGGTAGTAAGTGGCTGCGACATCAGGACAAAGTCGTATACGGGCACTACATAGTTGCTGATACGCCGCAGGAGGGGCGGATACGCATTCGTGGCTAATGCCACCCGGCTGGCTGCGACACTTCCCGACCGGGTGAAGACACTGACCGATGCACCTTCATTCTTTAGGTCTATTACCGGGGTGTGCTCATGGATCACAACTCCTAGCTCCTCAGCCACCTTAGCCAGCCCCCAAGCCAGTCGAGCAGGATTGAGCATTGCGGTGCCCGACGGGTCAAATAGCCCACCGAGATAGGTAGTGGAATCAACTAGCTCTCGCGTCTGCTCACTGGTTAGCAATTGATAGTCGATCCCAAGTGCCCGACCCGCGGCAGCGGCCTCTTGAATATCGCTCAATTGATAAGGCTCAACAGCGAGCGCTAAATCACCGGATCTGATGAATTCGCAGTCGATGCCGTGCTGCTTTATAAAATCCTCGATGGAGTCAAGGTTTTGATTGCCAAGTCGCAACAACGTCGAAATCTCTGTTGGCCACCGACTTAGGCCATTGGCCAACCCGTGGGTCAGAGACGCGGAGCAAAAACCACCGTTTCTCCCGGTCGCGCCACCAGCAATGCGACCGCCTTCGAGAACTACCACGCTCCATTCAGGGTGTTCTTCCTTGGCAAGTAGCGCGGTCCAGAGGCCACTGAACCCGGCTCCAACCACACAAAGGTCGGCGGTCGTGTTCGTCTCCAAACACGGGAGCGCCGCCGGGCGACTTGGGTCATCAAGCCAATAGACCTCATTGCGGGCGTTCTTTAGGGAGCCAACTGAAGCATCGGTTTGCGTGTCGTTGAACACGGAGTGAACCTTTCGGAGAGGAGACCATCGGAAACCGAGATCAACACCTCGGTGATCCCACCAGTCCCTTCAACCAAATCACGGCCTCAGTTGAGGCCTTTGCCGAAAATCCAGAGCTCAATTTGACATTAGTTTTTTACGGCGACGATGATTAACCAGTTGACTACCGAGCACAATCAGCAGGGCAATCACAAAGACCATTGTCGCCAAGGCATTAACCTGCACCGGTATTCCACGTTGCGCCGCTCCCCAAATGAAAATTGGGAAGGTTACCAAGGTGCCCGCATTGAAATAACTGATGATGAAGTCGTCGAATGAAAGGGAGAAACCAAGTAAGGCGGCACCGGCGATGCCTGGCGCAACCAGCGGCAACGTTACGTATCTGAAAGTGGATTTCGGATCGGCATATAGATCTCGTGCGGCTTCTTCAAGTCGTGGATCAAGGCCCTGCAGCCTAGCTTTGACGGTAACAACCACGAACGAGATTATGAACATAATGTGCGCGATAATCACCGTCCATTGACCCAGCGGGAATCGCAGATTCAAAAACAGTGCCAAGAGACTCGAACCCATAACAACTTCAGGGGTGGCCATCGGCAAAAATATCAGTAGGTTGGTAGTGCTGCGGCCGCGAAAACGGTATCGCACCAATGCGAAGGCGATCATCGTCCCAAGCGCCGTAGCTACGACTGTTGAAATAATGCCAATTTGAATACTAGTTGCGAATGATGAGCAAACCCCTGGGACCCCGCAGAGATTGGTCCATGCATCGGTCGAGAATTGCGTCCAACTGATATTGAACTTACCCGATGGCTTATTGAAACTTAAGATCGCAACAACAGCGATAGGTATGAAAAGGTAAATCAGGACGAGTATC
>JBIIOU010000098.1:0-7665 GCA_044336815.1 Candidatus Nanopelagicales bacterium
GAAGCCCTCGCAGAGTCAATGCCAATTCAGCCCGTTCTGATGATGACGTCAACCTATGACCACCGCATTATTCAAGGAAGTGAATCCGGCGAGCTTTTATCCGGGTTAGTGCGACGACTACAAGATCCGGCTTTCTTGGACGAAATGACCTCGGCCCAACCCGCAAGAAACACGCCTACGCAATCGGGACTAAAGATTGACCTAGCCGCTAATTCCTCCGTAGAGGCCCAAAAGTGGTGGCAAGAACGGTCAAGTTATTCAACAGACTCACCTAGCTCTTTGATTGCCGAGCGGCTGTCTGCCTTGCAGTTCTTAGTTGAACTCGGAGTTTTCGAGCGGTACCTGCAAAAGCAATTCCTCGGCCTGAAAACCCTATCTGCCGAAGGCCTCGACTCATCTATCTTGGCGGTGGCACAACTCGCTCGCCTTTGTGCAACCGACGATGGCAAATCGGTTCATATTGGAATGGCACATCGAGGCCGTTTGGCTGTTATGGCCTTGGTGCTTCAATGGTCAATGCCCGACTTACTGCAAGAGTTCTTACCAAATACCTCATCAGGTCCTGATGTTTTCACCGGCGACGTACGCCAGCATCTGGGCGGCTCTGGCAGATTCAAATTTGATGAGGCGGGTGAAATCGAAGTAGTTCTGGAACAAAATCCCTCGCATCTTGAGTTTGTTGGTCCAGTTTCCCTCGGTGGCGTGCGGGCCGAACAAGACTTATTGGTGTCAGCTGGCGAAAGCAAAAGTAAAGCGCAACATGACATTTTGCCTCTAGTCCTTCATGGGGACGCATCATTCACCGGGCAAGGAGTCGTTTACGAAACCTTTAATTTCTCTAAATTAGACCCCTACCAAGTGGGTGGGGTGATCCACATAGTGCAGGACAATCAGCTTGGTTTCACAGCGACACCTGACGAATTAAGGTCGACCCGCTGGCCTTCGGACGTTGTCCTAGGGTTTGAGATACCCGTTATTCATGTCAACGCCGACGACGTTGACTCAGTTCTCAGTGCAGCAAAGCTAGCCTTTCAATATCGTAATGAATTCGAATCCGACGTGGTGCTTCATGTACTCGGATATCGCCGACATGGGCACAATGAGGCTGATGAGCCCAGGTACACCCAGCCCCTGCAATACCAAGAAATTGACCAACACGAGCGGGTGGACTCGATCTACGCAAGAAAACTCCTTGGTGAAGAACTAATTGATTCGACAACACAACAAGGCTTCGAGTCTGATTACCATTCCAGACTGCGTGCGGCCCAAGAAGTAGCCAATCAAGCTTCGCCCATCACCCCGTCAATCGCCCGTGCCGCTAAATTCCAATTGGGTCGAAACGCCAACACTCAGCCCCTTAAGGGATACGGCTCAAAAGCTGAGCTCATCACAGCATTGAAAGACGCCTACACCTCACCGACCGGCTTTCAAGTGAATACCAAGTTACAGAAACAGTTTTTGGGGAAAATAAAGGGGCTTGAGGAAGGTAACCCACTGGATTGGGCACAGGCGGAATTATTAGCTCTCGAACTCATCGCCGGCGCAGGGGTGCCTGTGCGCCTAACCGGTGAAGACACGCTCCGCGGAACCTTTAGCCAGCGGCACCTGGTGCTGCACGACAGCAATAGCGCTGAGAAGTACCAGCGGTTCGGAAAAGAGGGTACCGATTTTTACGCAAGCAATAGCCCGTTGACTGAGACGGCGACTCTTGCCTTTGAGTATGGATATGCCCGGCAACGAACTGAGGCACTTGTGCTTTGGGAAGCGCAGTTTGGTGATTTCGTAAACGTTGCGCAAGTAATCATCGATCAATTCATTAGCGCTGGGCGGCAAAAGTGGCTAAGAGATGGTCGCCTAGTGATGTTACTGCCCCATGGCTGGGAGGGTGCCGGTCCTGAGCATTCATCAGCGCGTTTAGAACGCTTCCTTCAGCTAGCGGCCAATGGAAACCTCCGCATTCTTTACCCGACCACTTCCCATCAATACTTCTGCGCACTAATTGAAGCCGCATTTCTTGAAGTGCAGCCACACATAATCATGACGCCAAAATCCATGTTGCGGGCTGAGATGGCAGCCTCCGCGTTGGATTTATTCACGACTGATGTTCGGTACCGCCCCGTCCTCGCTGACGGCTGTGAGCCAAATGTTGCCCGGCGCATCGTCCTATGCAGCGGCAAAATCGGAGCGGAGTTAGCTAGCCGCCCTCTCCCAGAGGAAATCCGGGTGATCCGCCTTGAAGAGTTATACCCGTTCCCGGAGGCGGAGTTGCGCGAAAACTTAAGCGGAGCTCTGGTGAGAGAGGTGGTGTGGCTGCAAGAGGAGCCCGAAAACATGGGCGCCTGGCGTTACCTAAGCCTGGAACTTTTGAAACGCCGAATCTGTAAAACCAAACTTGGCTATGTGGGGCGCCCTGAAGCTAGTTCACCAGCTGAGGGATACCCGATAGACCATAAGGGGAATCAAGAGCGAATTTTGAGTTCGGCGGTGGGCTTTGGCGAAGCCGATTTTTGGCTAGTTGATTAGGAAAGTACTTCAAGCACAGCCTTTTCCAGTTTTTCGTAGGACATTAGACCGGTCAGTCGCAGCACTTCTTCCCCGTCAACTACAAGGCTTAGTGTCGGCAGAGACAACACTCCTGCTTTTTCAGCAAGCTCAGGTTGCTTCGATACGTCGATATCAACGAGCTCAATATTTTCCGCATGAGCCATAACCAGCCGGTTTATCGCGGGGCTGTAGAGACGGCAGGAGCCACACCACGGGGCCCAATACTTCAGCAAAGTTGCCATGCCAACTACCGCCCAAGCTTCAAAGTGGACAGGTGTGCTGAACTCATTTTTCGATAATACAGAAAACATCTTGACAGGGAGAATCTAATTTAGAATAGTGTCGTGAAACACGAGCCGGAAGGTAGCGAGTAGAACTATGACAACACCAACGCGATTTGAACAAAGCAGAATAAGTCCATCAGGGCAGCCTGGAAATGTATTCGAACAGGTGATGAGCCACTGCCCCGGTGCCATGGCTAAGTGGTGGGATCTTGAATGCGAATTGCGTTTTGATGGCCTAATCGAGCCCGACATTAAGGAAGAAATCCGGCGTTCCATGGCCCCCGAGGTGGGATGCCAGTTCTGTGCATCACTTGCTCCGGTCAAGGATGAATACGTGAATCCGCGAGAGTCGTTGGCGGTTGCCTACGCGATGCTCCTGGCTATAGATCCGCGGGATATCGATGACGAGGTGTTCACGGTACTTCGCGAAGAGTTCACCGAGCCCGAAATTGTCGAGTTGACCCTCTGGAGCCTTTTTATGATTGCCTCACAGGCTTTCGGGGCAGTGCTAAAAATCCCGGCGGCCAGTGACGAGGAGATCACCGCCTACACCGTTTCCCGGGGCACCACTATCTAGAACCCGGGGTGGGGCGAAACAGCACTCGGCCTCTCCTTTTATCGTGGTTTGTGGACACCACCACATAGTTACAGCCACAGTTTTGTGGCCATTCCTAGTGCGCTCGAACTTGATCTTGAGGACACTTCCGTTACCTGATTGGTCGAGTACCGCTATAAGAGGAGAAAAATGACTAAAAATGATGACTATGTGGCCGAAAGCCAGGAGGCCTACGCGCATTACGCAAAGCAAGGACTTTCTCGTCGCGAAATAATCCAGCGAGCCGGCATCGGGTTGCTCGCTGTTCCTGCAGTATCTGCGGTGCTCTCAGCATGCTCAAGTGGCGCCGATGCTCAAGATGTAGCGACGGCTGCTGCCGCTGCGGGTGGATCAGGCGCAGGCTTGAAAATGCTCGGCAGCAACGGTGGCGTTGTTGACTGGTACAACCAGGGTGCCGCGGCTATGCAGCGGTGGTGCGATGACTTCTCGATCGACCTAACTTTCGTGCAGGCTGAGCTTGACTCAGGCAAGCAGCGCGAGCGCCTCGACGCCGAGGTCGCCAAGGGTGGTTGGGATATTGCCGCCATTGTTCCTCACGAGTCGGACACCATCGTTCAGCCCGTTCAGAAATTGATTGACGATGGCACGATCGTAATCCAAATGATCAGCAAAATTTCAGCGAAGGAAGACCTGGCCCTCTTTACTTGGGTTGAACAGAGCTCCTACCTGATGGGGCTTCAGGTCGCAAGCGCGTTGTTTGAGAAAGTCAATGGCGAGGGAACTGTTATCGAGACCCAAGGGCCCGCTGCCTTCACCGGTGCCCAGGAACGCAATCGTGGTTTCAACGAGGCACTCAAGCGCTTCCCGAATATGCAGTTACTTGCCACTGACTTTGGCGACTGGGATGTCAACAAAGCACAGTCACTTTGGGAGACCTACGTCAACAAGTACCCGAAGATCGACGTCGGTTACTTCCACAACGACTCAATGGCACTTGCTGGGCTGCAGGCACTTAAGGCCGCTGGCCGCGAAGGTCAGACAGTTCTAGGTGGCGCCGATGGCATGCCGGAGGCAATCAAGTCTGTCGCTGACGGATCTATGTACGCGACGGTTCGTCACTCCGCTCCGCGCATCCATATGTACCCAGTAGTAATTGGTTTGGCAAAGAAGCTTGGGGCAATAGAGTCCGCACCAGCAAAGGTAGTTGTTGATGGTCCAGTTGTGACCGCAGAAAATTCTGAGTCACTCCTGTTCTTGCAGACTGACCCGATTATGCTTGCCTAATTAGTCCGCAAGCAAAGTCAGGAACTAAATGTCAACACAATCTACGCAGGTCGCTGAAACGGTGATTAAAACTGAGCACCTCAGCAAGATCTACGGAGGCGTTAGAGCCCTTGATGGCGTGGACTTCGACCTTAGAAAAGGCGAGGTCCACGCCATCATTGGCGAGAACGGTGCTGGCAAGAGCACTCTGATCAATATTTTGACCGGTGCCGTTTCCCCGGACGGTGGCGTGATCACGGTAAACGGAGTTCTTTCACCTTTGCTAACTCCCGCAAGTTCACAGGCAGCCGGCATCGCCGTAGTACGCCAAGAGTTGTCTCTTTTCCCCACACTTACCGTTGCCGAAAATGTCTTGGGCCGCCGCGGCTCCGGCAGCGGGATTGTTTCCTGGCGCAAGATGTGGAAGGAAGCGCACGAACTTCTCGCCCGAATGGGCCTAGATATTGATCCAAAGTTGCGTCTAGAGCAGCTACCTATCGGGCAGCAACAAATGATCGAGATTGCAAAGGCCCTATTTTCGGGGGCCTCAATAATTTTCTTAGATGAGCCGACATCCTCCCTCGGGACGAAAGAGACTGATGTTCTCTTTAGATTCGTACGTGAACTTGCCGGAAGAGGTGTTTCATTCGTATTAATCACGCACTTCTTGGATGATGCCACTGATAACTCTGATCGAGTCACAATTTTCAGAGATGGGCGAAAGGTAACTACGGTTGACTCTGCCACGGTTTCCAAGGCCGAGCTTGTTCAGTACATGATTGGTGATGGTTCTCAGGTTCTGCAATCAACGTATGTTGGTTCAACAGTCTCCCTGCCACCGGCTTCCACTGCCGCTGTGGTTTTAGATATAGCCGCAGTGACTTCGGCGCCACAAGTAGTAGAGATGTCTATTCAAGTTCGCGCTGGTGAGGTTGTCGGCCTTTACGGAGATTTAGCCTCGGGTGCTGGCGAACTCGCAGATCTAGTTTTTGGAGCTCGGCCAAAGCCACACAAAGGCACCATCAGCGTTGCCGGGGAGTTAGTTAAGGGCGGCTCAACACCCGCTGCAAAGGCTGCCGGAATCGCCTATATCCCAGCCGATCGACGCCAAGCGTTGGCACTGGAGCAGAGCATCGCCTGGAACAGCACTTTGGCGCACCTTGGTCAGATGATGGGGTTCTTTATTCGCCCAAGGTTAGAGAATAAACATGTTGAGAAGTGGGCCGAACGACTTCGCATTCGCGGTGCCACACCACTTAAAGCAGCTGGTGCCCTTTCAGGTGGAAACCAGCAAAAAATACTTTTTGCGCGCTGGCTCGAGTACCCTCCGAAGGTTCTGGTGTTGGTTGAACCAACCCGCGGAATGGACGTTGGCGCGAAAAGCGATGTGCTAAGAATTGTCGAACAGGCAGCCAAGGACGGGGTCGCGGTGTTAGTCGCGTCAAGTGAGCCTGAAACAGTTCTCGCCTTTGCCCAACGAGTTCTTGTCGCCAAGCGCGGGAGAATTGTTGCCGAGTTTTCCGGGACAGCCATTTCCAAAAGCGACCTTATGGAGCTGGGCCACTAAAAGTATTTCTAAATGTAATCACGAGGGCACGCTACGACCGGCAGAAGAATCCCCGCGAGGAAGGTAACCGAAATGGGCGCGACAATCAGTACCAGTGAGGCTCAGAAGAGCGGTATGTCGGGTTTGAAATTAAAGCTCGAGAGGAACATCACGTTCCTGGGGCCACTCGCCACACTTTTTCTACTGATCGCGCTGTTCGCCATTTTGGCACCAGGCACCTTCCTATCGTCCGGCAACATCGTCAACGTCTTGTCACAGGTATCGGTCCTTGCGATTTTGGCCGCCGGCCTTACCTTCGTACTGCTACTTGGCCAGATGGATCTCTCAGTTGCTGCAGTTGCTGTACTTGCTGGCATGGTTTCAGCGGTGATTTATTCGGGGATGCCAATGAGCCTGCCGTTCCTTGGCGAGATCTATTTTGGAGCTGGCAATCAATGGATTGCCGTGCTAATCGCGGCAATTGTGGCGATCCTCATGGGTTTGTTGAGCGGCGTACTCACGGCCCGCTTCGGTATTCCAAGTTTCATCGGCACTCTTGGGGTATTAGAGATGGCGCGGGGCCTGGCGTTCTACTGGTCAGACGGGCAAAATGTCTATGACATTATGCCGCTGAGCACCACCCTTGGGGAGTCCTTCATCGGACCGATCCCAGTCATTGTGCTCGTTGCCGCCGGGACCCTCATAGTTGGACATATCGTCCTGACTTGGACCCGCTTCGGCCGCTACGTCTACATGTGTGGGGCCAACCCGAAAGCGGCACAACTTTCCGGTGTGCCCGTGCGTCGCGTCACCATCGCAGTTTTCGTTATCTCAGGGTTACTTGCTGGATTTGGCGGCCTGGTGCTGATGGGCCGGGTGGGCTCCGCACAGGCAACTTCCGGCGATAATCTCCTGTTGCCGGCGATTGCGGCCGTTGTCCTTGGCGGCACTTCACTTTTTGGTGGGGTCGGCAGCATGAAACATACCGCCGTTGGGCTGCTGTTGTACGGTGTGCTTAACAACGGCCTTGACCAACTAGATATGAATATCTACCTCAAGCCATTTGCTCGAGGCGCATTCCTCCTAGCTGCCATTGCGCTAAATATTGCCGCCCTAAGAATTGCCAGCCGTGCCCAAACCCGAGGAGATCTCGGTAATATCCACGACGAAACACATGCACTGATAAACGAGCCAATTCCACACACCACAGCACCGATGTCCGGACCAAATACGAATGAAACGGAGTCACGATGATTGAGACAAAAGCAATCCTGATTGGCGAGAAGCACCGCGGAGTTAGTGTCGGAACCTTGACACTGCCTGACCTGGGCCCCCACGACGTCCTAGTCGCCTCCCGCGTGGTTGGGATCTGCCGATCTGATATCGAACTTCGTGACGGACACCTTGAGCACATCTTGGAGATCGACTACCCGATCGTCCCCGGCCATGAGTGGAGTGGGCAGGTTGTTGAA
>JBIIOU010000260.1:0-7659 GCA_044336815.1 Candidatus Nanopelagicales bacterium
GACCCAATCGGCATCGTTATCAGTTTGGACAAACTCAGTGTGCTCGTCTCCCTAGATGAGGTGTCGGGTCTGGTACGAGTGCAGCCGGGAATGACCGGGCCGGTTCTCGAACGCCTGCTGGGCGCCCGCGGATTCACCCTCGGCCACCTACCTCAATCATGGGAGCGTGCGAGCATCGGAGGGTATGCGGCAACTCGATCCGCCGGGCAAGGCTCAACTGGTTATGGCCGAATTGACGACATGATTGAGTCGGTGACTCTGGCCACGCCAATTGGTACTTGGTCCGCGGGCCGGGTGCCGGCGAGTGCTGCTGGGCCAAACTTGATGCAACTTGCCCTCGGAAGCGAGGGAGCATTTGGCGTCATCACCGAAATTACCCTGCGCGTGCGGCGCCTTGCGATTGCCCGCCGCTATGAAGGTGCGATTGCCCCTAGTTTTGCAGCAGGTATTGAGGCCTGCCGCGAGCTGGCTCAACTTGGGCTAACCAGTGCGGTGATACGGCTTTCGGATGAGGCAGAAACCGTTGCAACACTTGCGATGTCGGGCCCCACCGGAGTTAAACGCAAAATATTTGACCGGTATTTAGCAGCCCGCGGAGTAGGCCAGGGCGCAATCTTGATTATGGGCTGGGAGGAGCATTCATCGGCGATTTTAACCGCGCGGCGCGATGCGGCGTGGGCGGTGTTGAAGAAGTTCGGCGTAGTTTCGCTAGGCAAGAGCGTAGGTTCAACTTGGGAGCATGGCCGGTACTCGGGCCCGTATCTACGAGACACGTTGCTAGACAGTGGCTACCTGGTTGAAACCTTTGAGACCGCAACCTCTTGGGTCGAACTGCCCAATCTTCATGAGGTTATTCGGCGGGCAGCACTTGACGCTCTGGTTGACCCTGAGCACACCCCGTATGTCATGTCGCATATCTCGCATGTCTATGAGACGGGAGCCTCGCTGTACTTCACGGTAATAGATGGCGGTGGCGCCGAATCCATAAAACGTTGGGTAGCAGCGAAAGCCGCGATAAGTTCGGCATTGCATCCGGCAGGGGGCACAATTACCCACCACCACGCCATTGGCCGCGATCACGCACCATGGCTAGGTGCCGAAATTGGCCCGGTTGGCATGGGGCTTTTGAGGGCCATCAAATCCGAGCTTGACCCGACGGGGATCATGAACCCGGGTGTACTTATTAAAGTCGCGGATTGAGTGCTTAGCGTGAGGGGGAGCGGGCAAAACATCCTCAGGGCGGCCGGTCTGGTCGAAGGCGGTCCGAGTTACCTGATGCCGGCCTTCACCGCAGCATTTTTGGGGTCCACTCAGCTCAAAGGCTGGCGCTTCAACGTGCTCGGGACGATTGTCGCCGTGTACGTCCTCGCCGTTGGGGATAAGGGACTGCAGCTAGCAGGGGCACCCGCTTGCTGCATCCAGGTTCACCGGAGTTCGGCGGCTCTTTCACCTCGGTGCCCAAGGACACTGACCGCAGCGGGGGCCGAGCGAATTAGCACGCAACGCCTCCGGGACCTTGTTTGAGTGCTGACTCGCGTAGCAATCCTTAGCTCGAATGCGTGACATGAAGGCTATGTTGCCCTAACATGCGTCAATGGCGCTTACACCGAACCATTGGTTCGATTCTCAGTCAGGCGATCAGGCCCAAACGGGGACGTCCGCCGGTAAGGTTCTCTCGCTCTTGTCGGCCTTCCGCAACTGTTCCGGCACCGCGACCATGACAGAGCTTTCGCGCTGGACAGGGCTCCCCAAGTCAACGACGCACCGACTCCTCGGCCTCTTGTGCGACGCGGGTTTCGTGTGCCGCACGAAGAACGTCTACTACCTCCGGTCGTCCGTCATGGAGCTCGGTGCGTTGGCACTCGGTGGGGATGCCCGAACGCTGAGAGAGACGGCATTGCCGTTCATGTCCGACCTAGGCGATGCCACGAGCCAGACGGTGCATCTTGCTGTTCTGGACGGATACGACGTCATATATCTGGAGAAACTGCACGGTCACACGTCCGTGGTTGTCCCGTCGCGAGTCGGGTCGCGGCTACCTGCGCACGCCTCTGCGCTCGGGAAGGTGCTGCTGGCGCACTCCCCTCAGGGCTACATGGACGCATTCCTGAAGCGGCCCATGCGACGGATGACCCCGCGAACCGTTTCGGCGCCCGGCCAACTGGCGGCCGCCTTGGGCGGCACCAGGCGGGACGGTCTAGCCCACGACTACGAGGAGGTTCGAGAGGGAGTCAGTTGCGTCGCAGCACCCATTCGTGGGGTAAAGGGCTCTGTCATTGCAGCGGTCTCGGTCTGCGGCTGGACGCGGGATCTTAGGGACGGTCGCTTGGACATGGTGACCCGTCGAGCCGCGCACGCCATTAGCAACGCCTTGGTCGCGCGAGGGCTCGACGACCCTGTCTGGAACCACGCAAAGCAACAATCGTCGAGTCATGCGAGGTTCTCCGTTGGTAACGCCGGCTGATCTGGAGCCACACGGCGCTACGTGGTACAAGCAGTGGCAGATCTCGACACGCACCGTCGGGGACGAGGTAGCCGATCAGTTGCGCGCCCGGATCCATCGAGGAGATCTCAGCCCCGGCAACCGCCTTCCTTCAGAGCGCAAGCTCTGTGAAACGCTGGGCGTGAGCAGGCTGGCAATCCGCGAGGGGCTGGCGAGTCTGCGAGCCCAGGGGTACGTCGAGGTACGTCGTGGACAGCACGGCGGATCGTTCGTCACAGCGCTGTTTGTCCCCTACCGGGACTGGTGGATCAAGATGCGGCAGCACCCGGGGATGCTGCAGGAAATCATGGAGTACCGCGAGGCCCTCGAAACGACCATCGCTCGCCTGGCGGCCGTCCGTCGCACCGAGGACGACCTAGCCGAACTGCGGGGTGCCTTGGATTTGGCTCGGGATTGCGTAGATGCCTCAGTCTTTCGGCAGGCAGACTCCGCGTTCCACGCGGCTCTCGCACGCGCCGCAAGGAACGAGCGCCTACTTCGCTCCATGCTCGCCTGCCGCAGCGAACTCTTCGTGCCGGCCAACACGGAAATGGTCACGGTCGAGGGCATGAGCGATACCTACAGCCAACATTTAAGCGTGCTCGAGGCCGTCGTGTCGGTCGACGGCGACGGAGCGGCATCTGCGATGGCACACCACATCCAGCATGCCGTCCACGACATCCAGGGATCGCTGGATTCGTTCGACCCGACTGGGCGCTAGCGGTGGGTCGGTGCATTGCGGCCGTAACGCTCCACGTGCTCGGTCCAGACACCGCCCGAGTTCCAGTCCTTAGAACTCGGTCGTAGGCAACAAGCCACCATGCCACCAAAATGTGCCTTGTTAGCGACACGGTCCATCGGGATCTTGGCTTAGTCCGGTGGAGAGAGGAGAACACGTGAACTTATCCGCTGAAGGCCTCTCGGCTCAGTCCGAGGGTGCCCTCGACATCCCAAGGCTGTTCGCCGAGCACGACATTGAGACCGTCCTGCTGGGCGGTTGCGACGTCAACGGAGTCTTTCGTGGAAAGCGCATCCCCGCGTGGCGGTTCCTGCGGGACCCTCACGAGGCCATGCACTTCGCCGACGTGCTCTGCGTCTTCGATCTCCAGGACAACATCATCCCGACCAGCCCCGGCTACACGGGATGGTGGCCCAGCTGGGAGCAGGGCTTCGGAGATATGGAGGCCGTCGCTGTTCACAGCACCCTGCGCGTTATCCCGTGGGCGGACCGCACGGTCATAGTTCTCGTGGATTTCAACGACATACACGGGCATCCTCTCGAGGCTATGCCCAGGAACGTTCTGAAGCGTGTGGTCGGATTCGCTGAGGCAGCAGGGTTCACGCCGATCATGACCCCCGAGTACGAGTTCACCCTGCTCCGTGAGACGCGTGAATCGCTTGAGGAGCGGGACTTCCGCGACCCACGGCCCGTCTCGCCTCAACCGTCGACGTACGGCGTGGAGATGGCGACGAGGTCAGAGCCTCTCATCGCAACCATCCGGCGTGGCGTGGAGGGCCTTGGAATCCCCATCGAGGCGTCCAACGCCGAGGGTGGTCCTGGGCAGTTCGAGTTGAATCTGACACCTGCTCATGCCCTTCTGGCTGCCGACAACGCCTTCCTCTTCAAGTACTCTGTGCGTCAGATAGCAGCCGACCACGGACTCGTCGCCTCCTTCATGGCCAAGATGGCACCCGGCGGCTTCGGGTCGAGTTGCCACGTCCATCAGTCGCTGCAGGACAGCGCCGGGGTGAACGTCTTCTGGGACGACTCGGATGCCGACCACTTGTCCGCGACTGCGCGCCAGTACATCGCGGGCATGGTCGCCACCATGCGCGAGTTCTCTGCGGTGTTCGCCCCGACGATTAACTCGTACAAGCGGTTCGAGCCCGAGGCGGCGGTCGGCACGACGGCGACCTGGTCCATTCAGAGCAAGGCGGTCGGGATTCGGGTCGTCAACGAGAGCCCGCGCGGTTGCCGTGTGGAGCACCGCGTTCCCGGTGCCGACTCCAATCCCTACCTGACCCTCGCCGCGATGCTCGCTGGAGGCATCAGAGGGATCGAGCAGGGACTCGACGCCGGCCAGCCCTACAAGGGCAACAGTTACGTAGACCCCTCGGTCGAATGGGTGCCGAGGACTCTCGCCGATGCTGTGGGCCTGTTCGAGCAGAGCGAAGTCGCGAACCGTTTCTTCGGCGAGGAGGCCGTGAGCTACTTCGCTGCGACGCGTCGCTGGGAGATCGAGCAGTTCAACAGCACGGTCACGAACTGGGAACTCCGCCGCTACCTCACGTCCGTCTGAGCACTTCCTTCAAACAAAGGAGTTGACATGGCAACACCGACCACCCCTCATGCGACCGAGAGCAATCGGCTCAAGCCGCGCACTTTGGGCGTCTATGGGATCGTCTTTTTCGTCGTAGCGGCCGCAGCACCACTGGCCGCTACTCTCGGAACCGCTCCCATCACCTTCGGTTCAACGGGAGTAGGGGCACCTGGCGCCTACCTCATCGGCGCCATCGTGCTTTTGCTCTGGGCTTTGGGCTACGCACGTATGAGCCGGTTCGTGACGAGCTCGGCTGGCTTTGCCGCCTACATCGAGCGTGGGCTGGGACGGGTCCCTGGCTTCGGTGCGGCCACCCTCGCCGTTTTCTCCTACTACCTGATGCTAATGGGCATCTACGGCGCCTTCGGATTCTTCACTCAGTCACTAGTCGCCGAGCGCCTAGGTCTAGATCTGCCGTGGCCGGTCTGGACGCTTGCGGCCGTCATCCTCGTTGGCATTCTCGGATACCTGGACATTAACCTGAGCGCGAAGGTGCTGGGAGTCCTCATGATCTCCGAGGTTGCCCTCCTGATTCTCTTCGACATCATGGTCCCCGCCCAAGGCGGGGCCGCCGGTGTGACCCTAGAAGCCTTCGCTCCTGCCAACATCTTCGCTGGCGCCTTCGGAGTGGCCATCCTGTTCGCGGCGGGATCCTTCGTCGGCTTCGAGGCGACCGCCATCTACGGCGAGGAGGCCCGGGAGCCACGCAAAACGATCCCGAAGGCAACCTATGTTGCGGTCATCTTCATCGGTGTCTTCTACACAGTGACCACTTGGGCGATCGGCCTGTCCTACAAGCCCGGCGAGGTCCAGGATGCCGCTATCAACGACCCGGCAGGCTTCGTGCTGTCGAGCAACACCGCGTTCGTCGGGCAGTGGAGCACAGACATCCTTGCCGTGCTCGTGATCACCAGCTACTTCGCCACCCTCGTCGCTTTCCACAACACGATCTCGCGGTATATGTACTCGCTCGGCAGGGGTGGGGTCCTCCCCGCCGCGCTGGGCCGTACTCATGGACGATGGATGTCACCTCACGTCGCCAGTATGGTCGGCACGCTGATCAGCGTCATCGTTATCGGGGCCTTCGCGTTGGCCGGTGCTGACCCTTTCTTTGTGATGTTCGCCTGGCTCACTGGGCTCGGCTCCGTAGGCGTCTTCTCCCTGCAGGCGGCAACCTCTCTCGCGGCCATAGTCTATTTCCGACGCAATCGCGGCTCCGGCAACATGTGGACCACTCTTGGAGCGCCGCTGCTGGGCGGCCTCGGTGTCGCCACCATCGTGGTCCTGGCGCTGAGCAACTGGGCCCTGCTCACCGGAGCGACCGAAGGCGTAGGTGCATTGCTGCCGTGGACGCTGTTGATCGCAGTTTTGGTCGGTGTTGCGCTGGCGTTCATCAAGCGAGGGTCGGTCCAGAGCATCACGGCCGGCTTCGAGGACGTCCCGCCGACAGCGTCAGCCGCCCTAGTTAGTGGGATGGCTCCGACCCCAAGAGAGGACGACTCCCCCTGACATCCGCTCCGGATAGTGACGCGGACCTCCACAGCGCAGGCGCGGTGGAGAGGCTTCTTCTTCGGCATGTGCCCGACGCTCTCCCACTCGACGAGTGGCAGTCCATCGCGGTCGAGCTACTGGGTACCCAGACTCGCTTCGTGCAGGGCGACCGCTGGCGCCATCGCGTGATCGAGGCGGGCTCGGGCGGGGAGCCCTTGATCCTGATCCATGGGATCGGGGGCCATGCCGAGACCTACGCCCGAAACCTGAAGAACCTTGCCGCGCATGGGTTCCACGTCTACGCCATCGACGCCCTGTACCACGGCTACACAGACAAGGCGCCGTACGACGACGACGAGCGGTACGACTTGCAGGTTGAGGCACTTGCGGAACTGATCCGGGCTCTGGGCCACGATTGGGCGCACATCGAGGGCGAGTCGATGGGCGCGTCCATCGCCTGTCACTTCGGCTTCAAGTACCCCGACATGGTGGGCAAGCTCATCCTCAACACCGGCTTCGGGCACGTGAAGCTCGACAAGACCGACTTCGTCCAGCCTGCGTCCGGGCTGGACGAGCTCGCACGCCTCTCGGTCCAGACCATCGTCGCACCGGAGTACGAGACCATGCGGCGCCGCATGCAATGGTTGGTCGCGTCTCCGGAACGGATGACCGAGGAGATGATCCAGCTGCGGCTCCGGCTGTATGCGGACCCGGAGATCAACGCGTCGATGCGCAACGTGTTCCGAGTTGGCCGCCAGTGGACCTGGCGCGACCTCTATACCGAGGCTGACTTGGCGGACTTCAAGCCGGAAACACTGGTCTTCTGGACGGACGGCAACCCCTGGGAGGGAGCGGACTACGGCGAGTACATCGCATCCAAGATCCCTGGCGCGAAGTTTTACCTGATGGAGGACGCCGGGCATTGGCCGCAGTGGGAGAAGCCCGAAGAGCACGACCAGGTATTGATCGAATTCCTGACTTCGTGACAGCTGACTCCCGCGACGCGCCGCCGCTGATCGGCATTACCTCCCATCGCGCCCGAGCCCAGTTCGGATTCTGGGACCGGGACTTCGACCTTCTCGCCACGACGTTCGTCGACGCCGTTATGGAAGCCGGCGGGCAGGCGGTCATGTTGCCGGCCAGGTCAAGGCTGAACGGCTCCGTTCTCCACCGGCTCGACGGACTCATTCTGAGCGGGGGCCCGGACATCGATGCGGGTCTTTACGGAGAGGAGCGTCACGAGCGATCGGAAACTCCTGAACCGGAGCGTGATGCAGCCGAACTGACCGCGCTCGCGGCCGCCCAGCACTTCGGCCTGCCAGTACTCGCCGTCTGCCGAGGGGCGCAAATGCTCAATGTCTGGCG
>JBIIOU010000099.1:0-7610 GCA_044336815.1 Candidatus Nanopelagicales bacterium
TGCAAATGTTTGCCGGCACCGCGGACACGAACTTCTGCCTTGCGGGGGTTCAACCACCGCAAGAGCAATCACCTGCCCCTACCATTCGTGGTCCTATCGGTTGGATGGCGATCTTTTCAACGCCGCTGGCTACCAGGGCCAGTCGCATTTCGATATGTCGGAATTCCCGCTCAGGGCACTGCCGGTTCAGGAGTGGCACGGGTGGATTTTCCTTGACCCCTCCGGGACTGCAGATCCACTCGACATACATCTAGCAGGTTTGGATGAGCGAGTAGGCCCTTACCAGCCCGAGAAGCTAACCGTGATGGCAACACATGAGTACATCATTGAGGCCAACTGGAAAATCATCTTCGAGAACTACCAAGAGTGCTACCACTGCACCTCAATCCACCCTGAACTTTGCCAAGTAAGCCCGCCCGAAAGCGGAGAAAATTGGGCCCCATCACTTGGTTCGTGGGTGGGTGGCTGGCAAGACCTTCGTGAGCACGCGACCACGATGTCACTTGATGGCCATAGTGATGGACTTCCGATCCCAAACCTGTCGCCGACTGAGCTTCGGCGCATCGACTACATCGGTGTGTTCCCAAATCTGTTAATCAGTTTGCATCCCGATTACATAATGACTCACCGGGCAATCCCGCTATCGGCCGATCGCACTTGGGTAGAGTGCACTTGGGCTTTCCCACCTGAAGCAATCGCCTTGCCGGCATTTGATCCTGCGTATGCGGTTGACTTCTGGGACATTACAAACCGTGAGGATTGGAACGCCTGCGAATCCGTGCAACGCGGGCTATCGTCGGGTCTCGCCGAAGCCGGGCCACTATCGCCAGCCGAGGATGCGATCTATCAATTTGTGACCATGGTTGCCCGTGGGTACCTTGGGCAACCACTTTCACCCATAAAGGCCGCGGCACCAGGCTCGGCTCAAACCGAAAAGGTGGACCATTGATTACTGCCCCGTTTATTCAAGCAGCGAACGAGGTAACAGACCTCGAAGACTGGGGGCCACTCGCAGAGGCCACCGGCGCCCCGATGCAAACGTCGGGGCACACGATGTGGTCCGGTGAAAATAGCTCCGAGGCCGGCATCTGGGAGTGCACCGCTGGACCGTCCTATTGGAGCCTGGAGCAAAACGAATTTGTCCATATTTTATCGGGCAGCATGACGGTGACCCCGGATGAAGGCGACTCATTCTTAGCTGGCCCAGGTGTGACTTTTCTGGTACCGGTTGGCTGGAAGGGCACCTGGGATATCCACGAGACTATCCGCAAGCTGTATGTCTTGTTTTAATCTTTCACAGTAGCGGCCGCCAGAGCGCCAGACGGAACCAAACGCATTGCATTTGGGCGTAGGTGAACCATGACTTTTTCGCCACGGTGATGGTTTCCGGACAATTCACTCGGCTTGCGAACTACTAACTCCTGCCCGGACTCCAACAGCACGACCACGTCTGACATAGCACCCAAATACACGGTGCGTTCAACGGTAGCTGAAATCGCAACAGCGTCATCAGCGGTGGCATCAAGGGAAATACGCTCCGGCCGAATTACCAAAGTTCCTGGGCCCGGGACAATCGTGGGCCCAGAGGCTTCAAGTGTCGCAGACCCTAAGCGAAATGCAGTTCGACCAGATGACCCTGGCCCAATGACTTCCACGTTGACAACATTCGCGCTCCCAAGGAAGTCCGCGACATACGCAGTTTGTGGGTTCTCGTAAACTTCTGTTGGCGAACCGAGTTGCTCAACTTTACCAGCAGCCATTACCGCAATTCGATCGCTCATGGTGAGGGCTTCTTCTTGGTCATGCGTGACGTATACGAAAGTAATACCAACGGACTCTTGCAAGGATTTAAGTTCGACTTGCAAAGTTTTGCGGAGTTTGGCATCAAGCGCCCCGAGTGGTTCATCCAGCAGAAGTACCTTTGGGCCGAGGATTAGGGCTCGAGCCAATGCCACCCGCTGTTGCTGGCCGCCGGATAACTGAGCCGGCTTGCGTCGGGCATATTCTCCCATTCGAACGAGGTCGAGGGCCGCACCAACTTTTGTCTTGATTTCCTGCTTGCCCAAATTTACGTACTTCAGTCCGAACCCGACGTTCTCGGCAACGGTCATAAACGGAAATAGAGCGTAGTTTTGGAAAACCGTATTAACCGGGCGTTGGTTCGCGGGCACCGTTGACATGTCAACACCATCTAAAATTATCTTTCCCGAGGTCGGCTCCTCGAATCCCGCGATCATTCGAAGGGTGGAAGTCTTGCCGCAACCAGATGGCCCTAGCAAAGAGAAGAATTCACCCTCGGGAATGGAGAGGCTGACACCTCTTACGGCTTCTACCTCACCATAGGATTTAGTCAGGTTCACCAATTCAATGGCTCCGCCAGCCATGTCAGAATTTTCCGCTGAATACTGGCATCTGAAGCATTTTCATCATCCCTTATCCGGGCCGAACTGCCCTTTACTCGAAACCTACATAAGATTTGGCCACAACTTATCCTGAAGTGCTTGCGTAATGCTGAATGGTCAGTCAGTCTAGGTCTCACGCCGCTATCCGACAAGGAGTATCGATGCCAATAAAGCCAGGTGCCCACTCAAGGGACAACTCCAAGGCGGCCTTGACAAGGCGTCGATTGCTGCAAACCTCACTCCTTGCTGTCCCCGGAGCCATGGCCCTTGGAGCCTGCGCGCGCGCCAGCGACGCTACTACCGCAGCCGCCTCCGGATCGAGCACCTCAGGAGCAGCCATTGCCCCAACCACCCTCCAAATCGCCTCACCGGACAATCCCATCAGGTGGCCCATTGCCCCGGGTAACGAGCCGATCGCATCCGGGCTCAAGCCGGAGCAAAACGGAGTGCTTCGCCTTTATAACTATCCCGATTATTTAGATCCGGAGGCAATTAAGACCTTTGAGAAGAAGTACGCCGACACTGGAGTCAAGGTTGAACTATCAACCTTTAACGACACCCAGGAGGCGCTCACCAAAATTCGAAATGCTGGCTCCGCATTCGATATCTACTTCCCGAGCTATGACTCGATTGGAAAGCTCGTTACCGGTGGCTTAATCCGCCCGTTGCAACATAGCTATATTCCCAACATCGCGAACGTTTACCCGGAGTTCCTAGATCCTTTCTATGACTTGGGCTGGCAATACACCGCCCCCTACGCCCTTTACACAACCGGTATCGGTTGGCGCACCGACCGAGTGAGCGAAGACATACCAGCTCTGGCGAATCCGTATGACGTCTTCTGGGATGCAAAATACCGCGAACATATAGCCGTGCTGGACGACTATCGCGAAGGAATCGGCATGACCTTGTTGCGCAATGGTGGTACCAATGTGAACACCGATGATGATGCATTACTGAATGCGGCACGCGATGCGATGCTTGAAATGAATGCTGTGACCAAGCCCCGGGTCACGATTTCTGGTTACACGGATATTCCGGAAGGGCGATTAGATCTTGCACAGGCTTGGTCCGGCGACCTAATCATGGCCGTCAACTACCTGCCCGAAGGAGTCTCGCCAGATATCCTGCGTTACTGGTTCCCTAAAGACGGAAAAGGCTTGGTAAATAACGACACCATGGTCACGCTAAAGGGTGGCCAGAGCCCGGTACTTGCCCATTTATTCATAAATCACATACTGGATCAGGCCACCGCGATGGGCAACTTCCTGTACACCGGTTATCAACCACCCCAGGTTTCCATCACGGCAGAAAGTCTCGTTAGTGACGGAGTGATCCCCGCGACGCTCAAGGAAGCCGTTGTTTTACCCGGATACTTCAAAACCGGTTATCGCACCCTTGAATTGCCGCCTGAAACTGACGCGAAGTACGCGGCCATCTGGCAGCAGTTCAAGGCAGGCTGACCCTGTTGAGCAAGGGGGTTCAACGGCTAACTTGGCCAATACTTGGCCTGCCCGCCGTAGCATGGATGTTCTTGTTCCTCGCCATACCGTTTTATGTGCTGCTCTGTACCGCTTTCGGTTCGATCGATCCACTGTTTCGAAACCCAGTCCCGGCCTGGAACCCACTTGACTGGCGCCTCACCCAGGTCGCTGTCGTATTTGAACGGCTATTTGGCCCGGATAATTTCTATCTCCCGCCGGTCATGCGAACCATTGGCTTCGTGCTAATTGCTGTGGTAATAAGTTTACTTATTGCTTTCCCCGTTGCCTATTTCACGGCGAAGTATGCAGGCCGGCGCAAGGCTTTGGTTTTGACCTTACTCGTAGCGCCATTTTGGATCAGCTACATGATGCGGATGCTGGCTTGGGTGAACCTATTGCAGACCGACGGCATAGTTAACAACATTTTGTCACTAGGTGGCCTCTTGCCGATCGAGGTAAATTGGCTTGCGGGAAAGTGGTACACGGTCGTGATGGGTTTGATCTACGGCTATGTGCCCTACATGATCCTCCCATTGTTCGCCGCACTTGACCGAATTAGTCCGAGCCTGCTTGAGGCCGCACGAGACTTGGGTGCGGGTGGATTCGACGTATTCAAGCGGGTAATCCTGCCGATGAGTATTCCCGGCATTGCAGCAGGTACGTTATTGATTTCCTTACCAATGATGGGTGACTACTTCACCACCGAACTGCTATCTGGATCACCCGAAACTTCAATGATCGGCAGCCTAATCAATACTTCGATTTCCTCCCCCGGGCAATCAGGGCAGGCCGCCGCGCTCATTTTGGTGTTGCTAGTGGTGCTCGCGGCTCCAATGATCTGGTACACGCGCAGTACCTCGACAGCTGAGGCACGTTCATGACAAGCAAAATTGGCATGAAAAGCAAAATTGGCATGAAAAGCAATAAGAGCATGACTCCCAAGGCACACGGCTTAGCCACCATCACCGTGGTCTACCTGCTCTGGGCACTAGTTCCAGTCGCGATAGCTGTGCTCTTCTCCTTCAACGCCGGGCGCTCTCGCAGCGTGTGGCAAGGATTCTCACTGCGCTGGTACACCTGGGATCCAAATGGATCCATCTTGAATGACCCATCCTTACGAAACGCTCTCCTTCACACGATCTCGTTGGCTTTGATCGCGACCGCTATCACTGTGCCACTGGGAGTTTGTTTGGCTCTTGCACTCGACAGGTGGCGCGGCCGAATACCAACTGGAGCAAACTTCGCCGTTTTACTCTCTTTTGTGATACCTGAAATAGCACTAGCAATCGGTCTGCTGTTCCTTATCACCATGTTGACAACCCCATTCGGCCTTGGTACCACCGCCCAGATAGTTGGCCTCGTCACCTTCCAACTTTCTTATCCGGTTGTCATTGTGCGCGCGCGACTTTTGACAATTGGTTCCCAATATGAGGAAGCGGCTCGCGACCTAGGTGCTTCAGCGCTAGGGGCCGTCAAGCGCGTTCTACTCCCGATGCTTTCACCTGCGATCTTGGTGAGCGCAATTCTGGTATTCGCTGATGTCCTCGATAACTTTGTCATTGTTCGGTATTTATCTTCGGATATGAGTACCGAAACCACCTCCATGCGTATCTACAGCACCGCGCGGGCCGCACCCACTCCGGCATTGAACGCGCTTGCGACTTTGATTCTTGTAGCTTCACTGGGCGCTGTCATCATCGGTTGGCTCATCTACCGCAGGTTGGGCAAAAACGATGGCGGGGATGTAAGTTTCGGCTCATTCACCGGTAACGTCTGACCATTTAATTCCCCTGCAGCAACCTAAATTAGGAGACCCAGTGTCACAGGCACTACCCGCTAGAGCACAAGTTGTAATTGTTGGCGGCGGAGTCATTGGTTGCTCAATCGCGTACCACCTAACCAAACTCGGCGTAAAAGATGTGCTCCTAATTGAGAAGGATCAACTAACGGCCGGTACCACTTGGCACGCCGCAGGTTTAATCACCAGCGCCGGATATCACGATGACACCTCACTTTGGATGGCACGATATTCGCGCGACCTGTACTCAAATCTCGAGGCCGAGACTGGTCACTCGACCGGCTTTCGCCCGGTTGGCCACCTATCAGTTGCGACCAACCCTGCCCGATTCGAAACCCTACTTCGCGAACGCGACTTTCAGGTTGGCTACGGGGTCCCCAATGAAATAATTTCACCTCGCGAGGTGAGTGAACTCTTCCCGTTGGCTCGCGTCGATGACCTGATCGGGGCCTCCTATGTTGTCGACGAAGGCCGCGCCGACCCGGTTGGCGTAGCAACCTCGATGGCCAAGGGGGCGCGCATGGGAGGTGCCACGATCATTGAAGGGATTTCGGTTACCGGCTTCACTCGCACCGGGCGCAGAATTACCGGAGTCACAACCAGTGTCGGCGACGTAGAGGCCGACACCGTCGTAGTCTGTGCTGGTCTGTGGACCCGGCAGTTAGCTCGCAAGGCTGGAATCGACGTACCACTTCAGGCGGCCGAGCACTACTACCTTCTTACCGAGCCGATGGAGGGTGTACATCGCGATCTCCCCATTATCGAAGATCTTGAATGCTACGGGTACTTCCGCGAGGAGGGAGACGGCATGTTAGTCGGGCTCTTCGAGCCGGTTGCTGCACCTTGGCACCCGAAGCAGGCCCCGGAGGATTTTGCTTTCGGCACCATCCCTCCGGATTGGGATCGCATGACTCCGCATCTGGAGAAAGCGATGGCCCGCATCCCCAGTCTTTCGGAAGCCGGAATTCGCACCTTCTTCTGCGGACCCGAAAGTTTCACCGCGGATGTACTGCCGTTGCTCGGCCCGGCCCCCGAAGTAGACGGTCTCTTTGTCGCTGCCGGCCTGAACTCGGTAGGGATTTTGATGGGCGGGGGCATCGGAAATGTCATGGCTAGTTGGATTGTCGATGGCATATGCCCGGTTGATATCGCGGCCTTCAGCATTGAGCGAGCCCTACCCTTTGAGAACTCTCTCCGCTTTCGGACAGAGCGGACAGTCGAGCAACTTGGTGTGCTGTTCGGTGACGGCTCCTTCCCCACCTTTCATCAACACACTGCCCGTGGCATTCGTCGGTCGCCACTTCATGAGACTTGGGAGAAAGCCGGAGCCTACTTTGGGGTATCTGCCGGTTGGGAGTTCCCCGAATGGTTTTCACCCACCGGCGAGAATCCTGAAGTACCCTGGACCTGGGAGCGTGGTCATTGGACACCCTGGATAGCTAGTGAACACAAAACCGTTCGCGAGAATGTCGGCGTCATGGACATGACCTTGATGTCGAAGTTCCTCGTTCAAGGGCCAAGCGCTGCAATAATTTTGGATCGCCTGAGCGCCAACGAAGTTGTGGGTGCAATTGGCCGTGTGGTGTACACCCAATGGTGCAACGACCGGGGAGGGATTGAAGCTGATCTCACCGTTACCCGGCTCGGCGAAGAGAAGTTCATGGTGGTGGTCTCCGATGTCACACATCGCCGCGTTGAGCGGATGCTTCTCGATGAAATTCAGGCGGGCGAATTCGCAACTATCACTGATGTCACCGCCGGGTTCGTCATCTTGACGGTGCAAGGACCAAAGTCTCGTGAATTACTCGAACGAGTGAGCCCCGATGACCTCTCAAACGAGGGCTTCCCTTATTTGACCGGGCGAGAAATTGAGATCGGGTACTCCAGAATCTTGGTGCTGCGGGTTACCTATGTGGGTGAGCTCGG
>JBIIOU010000023.1:0-18692 GCA_044336815.1 Candidatus Nanopelagicales bacterium
GGGCTTGGGAGATTGACCCCCTGCCGGAGGTTTAGCCACATCGGGATTGTGGTGATGAATTCGGGAGAGTTGGGCCAAATCCATCCGCAGGTTCATGGGGCTAAGTATCGCAGTTTGGCTAGAAAAAGGGAGTACCTTTACCCCAACTATAAACATATGATTAGTAAATGAATCCTGAGTTTCTCCCGCTCTGGCAGCCCCACAGCCGCACCATCATCGCGCCACCCGAAGAAATCTACTTGATCACCGATGGGGACGAGCAAGTCTTGACCGGAGAGCTTTTCACCGCATTAGCTCCAAATATTGATGGACGAGCAACCGTGGCTGAAATTACGGCGAAAATGGTCTCCGAAGGCAGCGCCACCGAGCAGGAAGTACCAGCGGCCATTCAGATTTTGGTGGAGCACGGTTTCGTGGTCGATGCCAGCGAGGTGGATGGCCCTCTTGATGTATACCGGATGTGGTGGCGAGATCACATTTCCACAGATCTGTCCCAAACCCTAGTTGCGATAGTCGGAATTGGTGATGTACCAACTACTGACATCCGAGAGTCGATTTCCGCGCACGGCTTGGGCATAACACAAGACCTCGCATTGGCGTATGCAGTCGTAGTGATAGCTGATGACTATCTCAATCCCGAGATCGAGTCCGTGGCGCAAGCGGCGTACGAATTGGGTACCCCCGTGCTGCTCGCAAACATTTGTGGAGTCCGTCCAACCATTGGCCCGTGGCTTGGCGCACCCGGCCCCTGCTGGCAATGCCTGGCGGCTCGCCTCCAGTTTAATAGACAGGTCGAGAAACGTTTACTCGGTGACGGCGAACGCATGGGTCCAATTGCGAAGGGCTGGACTCCAACCACGCTCGCACACGCTGGTGGTGAGATCGCACTCGAACTCTTACGTACTTTCGCTGGCCGGCCACACGCTAGCGCCCATCAGGACCCAGCAATTTCGATGATGACAATCATCGACCACCTAAACGGTGACCGAAGCATCCACCACGTAGTTCGACGTCCGCAGTGCGAAACCTGCGGCGAACCACTCACTCTAGAAAACGCACCGGTGGAAATAGTTCTCGAAGTAGGTGCGCTCGATGCGAAAGATGATGGAAGCTACCGGCGCCTTACCCCGCAACAGACCTTGGACACCTATGGCCACCAAGTCAGCCGCGTTACTGGCGTAGTTGAACACCTACAACGCACGAACTTGGACAATGACGTCACGCACGTTGTTGAGTCGGGGGTTAATCTCGCCACCGTGAAAAAGGGTGCGAAGGTATGCGGGTTTCGGCAAAATGCCGGCGGTAAAGGCACAACCCCTGAACAGGCGCGGGCGGGCGCATTAGCAGAAGCCATCGAACGTTACGCCGCAACTTACGCTGGCGATGAACCGAGCATGGTTTACTCGATGACCAAACTTGGTGACCTAGCGATTGATCCGCGGTCATGCCTGCTGTTTAGTGATAACCAGTACGACACCCGCGAGGAATGGAACGCCTCCCGCGACGGCAAGCATGTAATTCCGAAACGATTCGACCCTGATATTGAAATGCCCTGGTCACCCCTGTGGTCGTTAACTGAGCAGCGACGCGTTTGGCTACCAACTTCGTACACCTACTACAACTACGTGGGTGACTATCCGCGCAATGGATGCAGTTCCGATTCAAATGGTAATGCCGCTGGTACCTCAATCGAAGACGCAATTTTACAGGGTTTCTTCGAGTTGGTTGAACGTGACGCCGTTTCAACCTGGTGGTACAACGGGATCAATAGGCCCGGAGTCGATATCGACGCCTATGCAACCACCTATGACGATCCGTATTTCAATCGTCTTCGAACCCATTACAGCGAGGTTCTTGACCGCGATATTTGGGCACTAGATGTGACCAGTGACCTCGGCATCCCAGCATTCGTGGCCGCCTCGAAGGCGCGAACCGGACTCCCCCGCATCCTTCTTGGCTTCGGTGCCCACCGTGACCCACGTGGGGCACTCCTCCGCTCCTTAACCGAAATGAATCAGATGCTCGGGATGATCACCTCAATGGAGGCCCACGGTGCGCCCACCGAACTAGATGTTTCAAAGCCAGAGGTGAATTGGTGGTACACGCCAACAATGGAACAGCACCCATATGTGCTTCCTGACCCCACGCTCGCCCTCACCACACCA
The DNA here is from genome assembly GCA_044336815.1 of Candidatus Nanopelagicales bacterium. Lineage (GTDB taxonomy): Bacteria > Actinomycetota > Actinomycetes > S36-B12 > S36-B12. The sequence continues at coordinate 2,166 of JBIIOU010000023.1, forward strand.
ACCGATCACGCGCATGACTGGAACACCGATGGCAAGGCCAATGTTGAAAAGGTGGTCACACTACTTGCTGATCACGGTATGACGATGTCGGTGGCGAATATGACCAAGCCCGATATCGGCATGCCCGTTGTTAAAGTCGTGGTACCAGGCATCCGACACTTCTGGCCGCGGTTTGCCCCTGGTCGATTGTATGAAGTACCGGTGAAGATGGGGTGGCGAGATACCGCTCTAACCGAACTTGAACTTAACCCGACACCAATATTCTGGTGACTAAGAAATCTTAAGTTCGTGCCGCCATTAAGTGATGACGTTCAGCGCGCCACCGTTTAGCAATAGTTGCAGCATCGGCGTGGTGTCGTCTATGCACGTAGTCGAATCTATCCCGAACTGTTCACACAAGGTGTCTACTAACTCCTGAAATGACATCGGGTGGTCTAGGTACTCCCAGATCAACGCACCCATTTGGTCAAGGCCCATCAACTCGTATTCAGATGTCACAAGAACTAAGTCGTCGCCAACTTGTGAGGTCATCACCTGGTCATCTTTAACAAAACGGGTAGATAGGTCGAGCGGCACATCTTGCTTTGGCGGCACGGCAGCCGCAAACAATTTGTCACCGGATAACTTCACCTGGTTCGCAGTGGACGGCGAAGCTGACGTCAACCTACCTTCGATTAGGTAGCCAAACTCTTCCATCAAGGCGCCGCAATTGCGCTCAATTTTGGAGACCTGGCTAGCACTTAGCTCACCGCGCCAGCCCCCGGCTTGGCCCTTTCTAAAGAAAGGAACCTCGGTGCCCGTCGCGCGCTCACTAAACCCGCTTTCACGCTCACGCGATTGCAGTTTGTCAAAGCGCGTTGATTCGACGGCGTGGACAAGCTCGTTCTCCGAAACTTCTAGACCTGCGAATTTCAATGCTGCACCAAAAGTCGCATGCGGCTCTGCCAAGAAATCCTCATAGCGGTAGACCGCGACCGGGTAGGTGGGCAAACGGCGCCAACTATCAAGGTGCTCTGACCAAGAGCCTTGCGGCTGACGGCTCATAAGTACCGATGGGGTTCCCGGGGATTGCGGATCGCGCCGGCAGAGCAGATCAACCGCACCGTCCAGACTCATATTGAAATGCCGAGCGGCTGAACACGCGACATCACGTGGATCTCGAATAATCACCAGGGCAGCACGCGAGGTTGCGGCGGGGAATAACTCCGAGCCATCCGGTGCGCTACGAAACTTTTCGTGGGTCTTACGCAGGGTTGGGCGACCTGACCGATCGTTGCTAACCAACTCCAATCTTGACCTCAGTAAGTCCAACTCGTCGCAACTTAGGCGCCTGGCATCAATACCCCAAGTGGTCAGGTACTCCATCTGGCATGGCTGCGAAGACTCATGCGGCCTAAATTTTTCATCCTGGGCCGACTCGACCGCCTTCCAGACGAAGCGAAACCAGGTGTTCCCAGATTTTGGATATGAGGCTAACCAGACACTTGACGGCAGCACGGCCAGTTTGTCGCTAGCCATTATTCACGACCACCCAATCGGCAAGCTCGTTGAGCGCAGCAACCAAAGCGACCTTGGCCTTGATGGCCACCGCCTGCGCATCGTCAGATGCCCATTGCGCATCCGGGTCTGTCACCACCCGCAGTGGGTCACTACTGACCCATGCCGGTAACACTGCAAGGCCGGTCACAATATCTAGTAGCTCACTCGGTGTGCGCTCCTTTGCTACCACCTCTACCAGCAGCGCCCGCGCGATTCGAGCTCGGCCAATCCCAGGTGATACCGGTTCGGGTGGCTCGGGCATTAAAGTGGCCATGGCCACCAAAGCAATCGGCTCCGGCCAACGGCTAAGTGCGACCCCCACGGCATTACCCCCGGGACGCACAAACTGTTCGATATCCAATGACTCACTTACGGCCACGGCGGCCGAACAGATCACCGGCGACTGACGCGGGTACACGATAACTTGGCCAGCAACCACCCGCGCAGGAATTAAAAAGTCGCCCAAACAACTCCAGCCCATTTTCACAAGCCCGATGATCACCCGCTCTGCAAGTTCTGGGGCCGAAGAAATCAATACCGCTCTACCAGCAGGATCAACCATGACCGAACCATTGAGTAACCAAAAACCCCGCCGCCACCAAGCCAGCGGATCAATCAAATTGCTGAGCACCATTGCTTCGCACTGGGAATCTACTCCGCCAGCCATGGTCAACACATGGGACCCATCCGGTGCCACCTGAAATGCAGCAAGCGCTGGAAGGCTAAACCCCCACGGCTCAACCTCGGTATTGACAAGCCCCGACATCAATAACTCCTAGTCGAAAAACCGCAGGTCAGTCCAACGGACTGATAGCGATTTCACCGATTGACCCTTGGGTGTAGTAGTCAAGGCCGGTGGCCAGCGCAAATGCATCACTGTCGCCGGTACCTAATGGAACTGAACCTAAGCCCATGGCCGTCGCAGAATACTGAATAGTCGCCATCATTACTCCGACATGCTTGAGCATCAGTGAGTAAGCGATGCCCTCATATTTGGTTGCGATGTCTGGGTAACGTGCAGCAAGTACCAGTAACACTTGGGGCCTAGCCATCCCCCCACCGGTTGCCTCACTGGCGCCAAACATTACTTTCTGCTGGTACTCGAGTTCACCGGTCAAGGCGCCAAGTGAATGTGAGCCTTCGCGGTAGATATAGGCGCCGGGCGCTAGGCCAGCAACTCGACTGGCGAACACCACGATGTCAATCTCATAAAGCCCACCGCCGGATGGATAGATTCGGCCGGGACGTTCCTCGACATGGCCATACATTTCGACACTTCGCGGAATTAGGTGCATCACGCGCGCAAGTAGCTCAGCGAGTTTAACCACGGGCAGTTCCGGACCATCCCAAGCGCGAATCGAGGTACGCTTTTCAAGCACCATTCCGAATGGCGGATCACCCGCAATAACGTTAGGGATATCAATACTTGGTAACAAGATGTCGCCTGGCACAGGCTGGGTCGAGGGCTCCTCGGGATGCGGCCTAATCGTGAATCGGGCGGTACCGCCTAACTTGCTACGCACTCGGCCATCTCGTGTTTTTGAATGGAAAAGTAGATCGTGAAACTCCCACGACTTTGGAATATCTGAATCTTCAACAGACTTGCCGACTTCGTCTAATGCTGTACTTTTCGCCACGACATAAGTCTTTACGACTACCTGACCATCTTCCTCAAATCCGATCTTGACGTGAAGCAGACTAATGAGTTGGTGGGCTATGGGGATATCAGAAACTGAACCATCGGAGTCATCTTGGTAAATCGTGCGCTCTTTATCGGGCTCAGCAACCGCCACTAGGACACTCTCTTGCATCTGCTGATCAACACCTAGTTCGGTCATCACTGGGGCCAGCAGCGCAATTGCCTGCGGGTTGAAAACTTCAAACCCAACTCGCGAACCCAGACCAGTGTCTGTCATGTCCACGGCAATTCGGATAGGAGGTGTCCCCCCAACAATCGGCTCAATCGCCGAGAAGTTAGCCAAACTAGCCGCAGACACTCCGGCATCGGCTAAAAGCTGACCAGCTAGTGAAAGTGCCGCAGTGTCTGGAATGTTGAAAAGCATCCGCACTACGTCACTTCGCCCTGGAAGCACCCCAAGCATGCGCGGCAAGCCCAAGCCGTCAACAAGTTTTCTAGCGTCTGGGTTCGTCGACAAACGGCCACTGGCACCCAACGCCCGCAAGGTTTCATCCAAGCGGAGCGCCTGTTCTTGTAACTCCAAAGGCTCCTGTGGCGAGACTAGACGCACGAAGACACCCATAAATGACCCGACACCCTCATTGACATCAAACTCATAAAAGCCGTTCGGGTCAAGAAGTGCCAACGGTCCGGTGGTGCCGTCACCCGTATATGGCAAACAAACTCCGATATCCACCCGCTTCGAACCGTCATGGTGCATCTCAAAGCCCACGTGAAAGTTTAAATCTGCTCCGTCGACCGGAATTTGATCAAGTCCGACCACCTGCCCCGTGTGCGAAAAACCACGTGGCAAAGCCTCACGTTCGAACCAACTAATCAGTGACTCAACAGCTGGCACGAAACTCAGGCCTCTGGCCACCGGTACCGCGACACCGATTGCGCGCATTAGGCCGACTAATTCGCAGACCCCAGAAACACTTAACCCTGACGCAGCCGAAAGGGCGGTCGGAGTTTGATCGAATGCGAGGGCAGCCGCCACCGCCGCAACTCTCGGGTCGTGAATTTGTATATATGCCGAGGTGGTCGGTATTTCAATTAGCATTTGACGTTGGGTGCGATGCAGGTAGGCGAACCTCGATAACCGATACGCCGATCCCAAAGATGCATCTACCGGGACCGAGGGCAGCGGATTAATACCTGGCACCAAAGTGGCGAGTGGGGTATCGCCCTCATAAGCGGTCACCGCCAAAAACCCGCCATCGGCCAATTTCTGCATTAAATTACGGTCTGCCGGCGCCGAGGACGGGGTGGCACCGTTAACCGGCAAGGTATTGGCGAAATCAGCCGGCACAACCAATGAGCCACTCGGGCCGACCAACTCACTCCAGTTTGCATCGGCAGACTTGATCGTTACCGCGGGGCTTAGCCCAAGTATCATGCTCACCGAACAGCCGCCCAGCGCCGAACTCGACCAACAGCCACCGGCAAAGTATCAGCTACGTCAATGGTGAACCGGTATTCGCGGGCACCACGAGTGGCACGTGCTGGATCCTTGAAGCGAAGTACTATCTCCCAGCAGTTTCCACCGACCCGGCTAAATGGGCTGTACTCCGTGCCGTAGGTCTGATACTGCAGCCCGTCATTCAAAGCATCCAAGAATGCCATAGCAATTTGATACCCGTTGGTTGCCGCCAAATTCAGAGCACGCTCAACAGAGATTGATGGATCCTGTGGCGCCCGGAAATAAATCTCCTCTAAGAAATCTTGTACCGCTAGCTGCACGTCCCTTGATGGTTCAATCCGAAGCCGGGTCCAGATATCGGGTGCTATCACATCGATTCCGAACACTTCGTCATCCGCACCTGCCGTAGCGGATTCGGATTTGGCTTTTGCCGCAAGCCCCATCTCTTCGCCTTTCAATGCATCACCGTGAACTGCAGCAAGGCACTGCTGCGCCAAATTCGCCGGATGCCAGCCATAGATACCACGCAACCCATTGCGGTGTAGCTTGCGCAAGGTGGTGCCGTCAAGCAATGTCACGGTGCCGGTTTCAGCACTTCCCGGCATAGACACCACCGAGATGGTGCCCTTTGCCTGGCCTTGCAATAGGGCGGCCAACATGTCGTAAACGTCAGAGGCAAAGGGCCCAACCGGGGTGATCGCAAACCGTGCCTCGTCATTAACTTCAAGTACCCAGATAAGTCGACGAGCCTCGGCGGGATTGGCGTCAAGGTAATCAACCATTGACTGCGGATCAGATGCCACACCGGTACCGACTCCGTAACCCCCGCCCATCGCTTCGGTAAATGAATCCCGGGTGATTTCGCTACCGAAGTCGTAACTGATGGTGCCGATTGCAAAAGTGCGCGCAGGGTACTTGATCGATGGCTCAACCACTGCTGGAACTACCGCATCACCCCTTCGCTCCTCGCGCTTGTAGGCCTCACGGGGTAGTGGTGGTTCGCCGGTGTGATGGGTAGCCGACGAATGTGGTGGCAGTTGAAACTGACTAGCTGACCTTGGAGGCTCTGGCAGCGCCGACGGCGCATCAGGGGCTGGTTGCAAAGCCAAGATTCGCGCGTTGTCGGCAGCAAATGAGGCAATCGCCACCCCGTCGAAAAGTACTTCGAGGGCTCGATCAACAGCGACCTCACCACCGATACACCGATCGGCCCCCGCCCCTGTGCATGGACGTGCCGTTGCTATCAAGACATCACGAACCAACTGTGGGTTCGGCGGGCGGCCAGCCTGCACCAAAGCCGACGTAATCGCGGTGATCAAACCGGTAAGTACCGGCGCCGCCACACTGGTGCCTTTTTGATTGACTACATCACCATCAGGCTTGGCTCCCAAGACGTTCTCCCCCGGGCCCATGATCGAATGCCCGTCAAATCGGGAGCCAAAGTTTGTGAAATGCATGGGAGCACCGTCGTCGGCGAGCGCTCCCACCGCGAGAACGGTCGGCATTGCGGCCGGTGAACACCAGTTCTCGCCGTAGTCGTTCCCGGCTGGCGCAACAATTATCGCGCCGGCTTCCTCTGCTTTGCGCACTGCATCGGTGATCCAGGACTGGGTTTGTCCAGTTTGGCTTGGGTGACAAAAAGCGCAATGGATGATTTGAGCTCCCTGCGATAGCGCATATTCAATAGCGCGCGCAATCCCGATCTCGGATTCGGCGCTGTCATCATCAACTCCCGATGCGATGAAAAGTCCGCGAGCCCGCGGGGCTAAACCCGGTACTTCACTTCCGGGTTGACCAAAAATTACACTCGTGATGTGGGTTGCGTGACCGGTACTACCTTCTGAATCTTCACGGTCATCAAGCCAGTACCCGCGCACCGCTGTTACGTCAGCACCATCAAATGATGGGTGAGTGATAACCGGACTACCGTCAATTACGGCGGTGAGCACTCGCGGGTCCCCTTGGGTGAGCGCCCGCAAACGGAGCACCCCCGGCAGGGTATTTAGATCAGGCACGAAAATTCCTAGCGCTGGGTAAGGCCGCGGATAAACCCAATAGACCTGTCGTCCGCAAATCCAGTTGCCGAAGCGGCGTGCACCTCCAAAAATTTAGCCCAGTGGGCTAGTGCATAGATACCGGATCCGTTGTGGTTGATATCAACAAAATCATAAACATGGGTAATCCGCACTTCTTCTCTCACTTTATGTCCTAGAGCGTGCACATTATGACCGGGGTGCTGATCATGGGAGGCAGAAGCAACCGTGTTTCTAATTTTTTCAACTGCCGCACTTGAGGGGGCTCTTGTATTCACCTTGGCCTTCAACACGGGCTTTTCCGACTTTTCCTTTTTGGGCAACGCCGGACGGGGCGGTGGATTCTCACCCTCTATGGACTTCTTGACCGCACTCATCTGGACCTATTCCTCGGGGAAAATGAGGCACTTACCCACGGGGATGGGTCGTTGTAGTCAGCCCCGTGGGTTAAGTGCATATAAACGTCAAGCAGGTGCTCAATCGTGCCTGAGCTCACATCAACCATCAAAGACGGCTGTACGATTTCCGGCCTCCGCACCGGTGGCGCTTGAATGGGGAACATGGTTGCCAATTCTTAGTGTGCCGTCGTCCAGCTGCGGACATCGCCTAATGTGACCGGCATCAATTCGCTAACATCGACGGTAAAGCGATAGACGCGACGGGCCCGGCGAGTGTTTTCCGGATCGAAGAACTTCATCTTTACGTCCCATGCATCGGAATCCGCGCGGGCAAAAGGCGACAATTCAGTTTCGATGGATTCAAGTTGCATGCCACCGCCTAAGGCCTCTGAGAACACCATTGCGGCTTGGAATGCGTTTGTCGCCGCGAAATTAAGAGCTCGATCACTTGACAGTACGCCTAAGTTGCGTAGGTCGTAGTAAATACGGTCGAGGAATCCGCGCAAGTTAGTCTGAATGGTTTTTAAATCGGCGGTTGCCGTTGACCGACCGCTGACAGCTTCTGCAGCCTGGGCGATAAGCGCATTTTGCTTCCAGCCATACATGCCGCGTGGACTTTCAAGTTGCAGAACGGGCACCACCTGGCCGGAGAACAAGCGAACGGTGTTGCCTGTGAGCCTGCCGGGAATGCTTACGCGCTGGATGTAGCTCTCGTCGTCCTCGGCCTGGATTTCACCCGCCAACATGTTTACCAGTAGAGCGTACAGATCAGCTCCAAATGCACCGGTCGGCTCCAGTGCATACACGGGGGTTAGTTCTATATTCAAGGTCCAGGTTAATGCCCTAGCCTCAGACAAACTATCGCTGAGATAAGAAACAAGTTGGCGAGCGTCATAGGGATTCGGGGGCACTATTTCATCGCCGACTTCAACCGGTGGCATCAATTGCTTGAAGGAGTCACGCCGGGCCTCGGTGCCGAAGTCATAGGACAAGTTACCCAATGCATAAACCATGTTTTGGCCTTCGGGGGCATCAGCCATTGATGGGCGAACCGATGCTGAAGCAGCAATCTCGCCGCTAGCGTTCTGAGGTGAACCGCCACAACCACATCCGCCTGCTGGGGAGACACCCGCTGGCCCTAAAACCATTGCTTCACTCATTGCCGCCACTGCTCCTTCAACATCAATAGTTCCTGACAGCAGGCGCTGACAGATATTTATATCATTACTACCACATGGCGCAGAACCACGCAGCATTATTTCACGAATCATCGAAGTACTTGGGGCTACCCCCGTCGCGCTCTGGCGGCCACTGGAAAGTAGCAAGGCAGCTAGGCCTGTGACCATCGGGGTCGCAAACGAAGTTCCGCTGAGCCTTGAAACTCCTCCGCCGGGTACGGCCCCTAGAATATTGGCTCCTGGCGCGGTGATCCCGTTACATGAATAGCCGTGGCCCCAGTTGCTGAAATCCATTGGCTCACCGGAGGAGTCGATGGCCCCGACCGCCAACGCCGTAGCAGCGGCAGCCGGCACGTGCAGGCATTCACACCCATCGTTACCCGCTGCGGCGATCAAGAGAACACCCGCCTCGGCGCATCTGACCACCGCATCGGACAGCCATTGATCAGCGACCCCAGTATCTGAGTACTGGCCCCCGGAGAAATTGATGATGTCGGCGCCTTCTTCAATGGCTAGTTCAATTGCTCTAGCAACTTCTAGCTGAGGGGCACTACCTGTTGCCGCGTCGTATACGGGGATGATAACCCCTCTAACTCCTGGGCAAATACCCTCAACTTCGGTGCCCGGCTGCCCAAAGAGGATGCTCGCCACATGGGTGCCGTGCTCAGCCATTTTGTTGCCGGCCGCGGCAGACATGGTGTGTGCCCCTAAAGCCGTGCGGATATCAGAGCCCGCAAATACTTCGTGCGCGAAGTCAACCGGGCCGTCAATTACCGCGACGGTGACCTCAGTAGACCCACCGCCTGTCACCTCGTACAGCTCGCGCAAACCTTTTAGTAGGTCTAGGTTGGATACGGTTCCACCATTGGCAGGCATTAGGTAGCACCGCTTGATCCAGGGGTTATCGAAGCGAGGCCACCGGCGACCAAAACCACAAAGCCAATAACCAGTGCAATAACGATGAGGGCAGCCCACAACCCGATATTTATCCAGGCCACGATTCTTGCTGCAGTAACTAACTCGCCCCCGTGCCGGGTACCGTTGGAGGCGGCAATTTCCTTTTGACCCAAGGAAGAGAAAACTAGAGCAATGATCGCGAAAACTATTGGACAGACCACCCAAGAGGCAATCGCGAGCACAAGAGCCGCTATGGCATTACCAGATGTCGATACTTGCTCGCTCTGGCTAGGTGCCGTCGCTGGCCAGTTGGGATCAGGTGGCGATGGGGGCATTTCGGACACTCTCAAACCTTACCCGCCCACCACAGAAAGCGCTATCCCCCAGCAACATTTATTCGCCAAGTGGACACCGAAGATTACGATTTCTCGTCAATTTCGGGTTGGTATTGGGCGCAATAACAAATATCCAGTGGGACCGGGGGTAACCCCGCGAACTTCTAATAAGTCGCTAGAATTCACGTCCCCTTTTCCCGAGAACCATAAAATGAAAGGAGTCGGTAACGACAGAAAGGATACGGCGTGCGAATTGCAATTTTAGAAGATGAAACTTTCTTCCGAAACCTGCTGGCGGACGCCCTCACCCAAACCGGGGTGGTAGAGGTAGTCGCCACCTTCGAGGAGCCGACAGCCCTGTTAGAGCAGGTCACGGATCTTCACGTTGACGCCGTTATTTTAGACCTAGTTACGTCGATTGGCCAGGCCCCCAACGGCGTCGCCGGCGGACTAGCCGCTGGCCTTGAAATTCGACGAATGCTCCCGGACTGTGGAATCGTGTTGCTTTCAAATTATGCCGATGCCGCTGTACTGACCCAGGTACCCCTTGACCAAGTTGGTGGGTGGGCTTACATCTTAAAACGCCGCACCGACGACGTAGCCGCGGTCGTGGCAGCGCTAAATACCGTAATAGCCGGCGACACCATGCTCGACCCGTCAATAGCCGAGCAAGGTAACACGGCCGACGCCTGGAATTCCACTGGCTTCACCGCTCATCAAATACGTGTTCTGAGCCTACTTGCCAGTGGCGCAAGTAATGCCGAAATCGCAGTGCAGTTAAAGGTGTCGATTAAATCGGTTGAACATTCGATAACCACGATTAACAATGCCCTTAAAATTGATTCCGGTAACCCGAAAGTCAATCCTCGGGTATCAGCAGCAATGGCGTACATGAAATTGTTGAGTGCCTCGCAGTGACCGGCAGTAGCTACCTAAACGGGAACTATGACGGCCTTCAACACCTGCTGAAGCGCCTGCCAGGATCACCCGGCCTAGGGGTTATCCCATGGGTAGTTCCGTTGCTCTTCGGCCTCGGGGCAGTAAGCGCCGCAACTCAAGGCGAGTATGCCCCTGACTGGATACGCATTGGGGTGCTGCTCAACTTCGGAGCGTGGCTAGCTCAAGGGATGGCCCTCGTCCTAATTCGCCGTCGCGCCGTCGGCATTCAACCTACTGCTGTTGGCGGCTTAATCACTCTCGCTCTCTTTGCGCTAATCGGTGCAGTCGGTGGACTGATATTGGTAATCGGCTATTCGTCCGCCACCATTCCTAGCCGTCCATATTTCTTTCAACCTTCTTCAGTCATGGCAATTTCAATACTCACCTGGATGTGCGTAGGATCCATCGTTGCCCTTTCCTACTCTTGGAGAGACCAACTGAACGACACCATGGTTGCGGCGAGCTCAAAGTTAAACGCAAAGGCGCATGCCTCGTCCGAAAGTGCCGAAATAGACGCCCGTCAACGGCAAATCGTTATTAGGTCACTCCAAACCAGAGTTCTCCCGCAATTGACTTATGTCCTCAACCAATTACGTTCCATCAATGCTCACACTGGGAGCCCAACACCATCTCAAAGTGACCTAGCCGACGACGTCGAAATACTCGCCCAACACGAGATTAGATCTATGGCGCATCTACTCCACCCGCAGGGCATGGCATTAGGCATTACCCCGGTCCTAACAAGTGTCGCTAATGAATTTCGCGACCAAGTCGAAATTCGGTCCCAGTCAAATCAAGAGCAACCCGCGCCTTCCGAATTACTCATTCGCGAAGCTGCGGTCACTCTAAGCGAAATACTGCACACCCAAGTAGAACTAACCAGTGAGCCGATCGATGTTGTCGTCGTTTATGGCACACAAATGATAAGCATGATAGTTCGCGTTGGAGCAACTGAAATTACCAAAGTGTGCACATCAGTGCCCACACAGAATGACGCCAACATTACCCAGTCAAGTCGCCGCCAGTGGTTCCGATTTCGCCCCTCGTCCGCATCAATCCCATGGTTTGGCATTTCGCTACTAAACGCCTTCAGTGTCTTAACTGCAACCGCACTGTCAGGTGCCCATGATTGGTTTGCCGCGGCAGTGGATATTGCAGTCATCACGGGTGGCACTTTCATCCTCTTCTTACTGGTGAAAACTCCACTGATTGGTGGCTGGTCGGCATCCAATCAGTGGGTTTTTGTCGCTGTTTACGTTGGCTGCCTTGGGGCCTTAGCCGGTGCCGCGTGGGGCACCGCCCTTGGCGAAGAAACCCTGAGCTTGGCCTTAATGGGACTAATCTGCGCATTAAGCGTTGGACTCTTCGCTCCCGCACGCAAAGTCTGGGCGAGTGAAACACGCAGATTGCAACAGGAAATCTACCTGACTGAACTCGAAACGGAGTCGACCGCTTTCGCCGCAGAAAGTGCAGCACGTCAGCAGCGCAATACCGCAGCTGACGTTCTGCACTCTGTGGTGCAAAGTCGCCTGCTTGGAGTAGCAGGATCAATCGGAAGCGCTAATCCTGGCGAGATCCCGCAGGCCGCTATCGATGCGCTTAGCCAATTGCAACTTCAAGTAATACCGCAGCTGGTCTCTGAATTAGATAAAGCCAACGAAGGCCCTGAGCCACAGCTCATCACCCAAGAAGCCCTTGCTGACACTTGGCCCAGTGCGACTTTCACCATGAAGCAAAGTTCGCCTATTCCGGCAAGCACCGTGCCTTTGGTTAACGGCATAATTTTAGAATCTGCAAGTAACGCGGTGGTGCACGGGCGTGCCACTGAAATTACCATCAACATTGCAGTATGGCCAGCTGCCCTCGAATTCATGGTAGAGGACAACGGGTGTGGCTTCTCATCGCACGCTCGTAAGGGGTTAGGGCTTCAGGCCCTCGACGCCGTGTCGACGACATTTTCCTTAACACGCCGGCCCAGCGGCGGATCACGGCTGCAGCTACGCGTCCCGTACTTCACCGATTAACCGGCACCGATGACCTGTCCGTAGCGGTGATATCGGTCTGCGAAAATGCGTTCTGTTCAAGCAAATAAGTGGGGCAGCGACATCAGTCGCTGCCCCACTTATCTATACCCACTTATCTATACCTGCTGAACTCAGCTGTTGTACCCGCCACGGAACTCAAACTCCTCCAACGGCACGGCTGCACCAGAGGGTGCGCCGAACGCGGTGTAGTCCATGTCCTCATAACCTGAGAACGAGGCGTACATCGCTGCCTTGGCTTCTTCGGTTGGCTCCACCTTGATATTTCGGTACTGCGGCATTCCGGTACCGGCCGGGATGAGCTTGCCCAGGATGACATTCTCCTTGAGCCCAAGGAGTGGATCACTCTTCGCGTGAATTGCTGCATCAGTTAGTACCCGCGTGGTCTCTTGGAAGGAGGCGGCAGACAACCAAGATTCGGTTGCCAGCGAGGCCTTCGTGATACCCATTAGCTCGGGGCGTCCAGCTGCTGGTGTGCCACCCTCGGAGACGACCCGACGATTTTCGGCTTCGAAGGCACGACGCTCAATGAGCTCACCGGCCAAGAACTCCGAATCACCGGAGTCGATGATCGTGACGCGCTTTAGCATCTGGCGCACGATGACCTCGATGTGCTTATCGTGAATCGATACCCCCTGTGAGCGGTACACCAACTGCACCTGCTCGGCGAGGTGCATCTGCACCGCACGTTGACCCAAGATCCGGAGTACCTGCTTAGGATCAACCGCACCGACGATCAGCTGCTCGCCTACAACTACGTGAGCGCCGTCTTCAACCAACAATCGAGACCGCTTGGAAACCGGGTAAGCGATTTCTTCAGCACCATCGTCGGGAACGACGATTAACTTGCGAGTCTTGTCAGTATCGTCAATTCGAACTCGACCAGCAACCTCGCTGATCGGGGCAACACCCTTGGGGGTGCGAGCCTCGAACAATTCGACAACGCGTGGCAGACCGTGCGTAATGTCTTCGCCTGCGACACCGCCCGTGTGGAAGGTTCGCATAGTTAGCTGGGTTCCGGGCTCGCCAATTGACTGGGCCGCGATGATGCCGATGGCCTCTCCGACGTCAACCAAATTGCCGGTCGCCATCGATTTGCCGAAGCACATTGCACAGGTGCCAACCTTGCTTTCGCAGGTTAGGACGGTACGCGCTCGCACCGACTCGACGCCCAACGCCACAAACTCTTCCAGCCTAGGCGTGGTGAGTTCTTCACCGGCGGGAGCAATTACCTTGCCACCAACTTCAACATCGTGCGAAAGTACCCGCGATGCTACTGAGGTATCGAGATTGTCGAGTGGTACTAATTTGCCATCGACGAGTCCAGCAATGGGCATCTCGGTGCCTCGGTCGGTACCACAGTCAACCTCGCGGACGATGACATCCTGTGACACGTCAACAAGGCGGCGGGTCAAGTAACCGGAGTCAGCGGTACGAAGTGCGGTATCAGCCAAGCCCTTGCGCGCACCGTGTGTGGAGATGAAGTACTCCAGCACCGAAAGGCCCTCGCGGAAGTTTGACTTAATAGGCCGCGGGATGATCTCGCCCTTGGGGTTAGCCACGAGGCCACGCATACCGGCAATCTGGCGAACCTGCATCATGTTACCTCTGGCGCCAGAATCAACCATGATGAACACCGGGTTGGTACGCGGGAAGTTCTCCTGCATTGCCTTGGCAACCTCATCGGTGGCGCGAGTCCAGATCTCAATGAGTTCTTGACGGCGCTCCGAGTCGGTAATCAAACCACGTTCATACTGCTTTTGCACCTTGTCGGCCTTCTCTTCAGAAGCCGCAAGGATCGCTGCCTTACCCGGAGGCGTGACAACATCAGAAATTGAAATGGTGACGCCCGAACGGGTGGCCCAGTAGAAGCCCAGCGCCTTAAGTTTGTCTAGGGTCGCTGCCACATCAACCTTGACGTAGAGCTCGGCGAGGCGGTTCACGGTCAGGCCAAGAACCTTCTTGTCAACCTTGACATTTACAAATGGGTAATCACTCGGCAGTGCCTCGTTGAACAGCGCCAGACCAAGAGTGGTGGTCAGGATAAACGGATCGCCAGCGACCCAGCCCTCCGGCGCCTCCCAATTCTCTGGTGGCAGCCCGTCCGAGATACGTATCTTCACCTCGGCCTGTAGCGAAAGTGACTTAGCGTCAAAGGCCATAATGCCTTCGGCAATTGACGAGAACGCCCGGCCCTCGCCCAGCGCTCCAACCGCACCAGTTGTCAGGAAGTAGATTCCAAGAACCATGTCCTGGGTCGGAGTGGTGATCGGGCGCCCATTAGCGGGCGACAAAATGTTGTTGCTCGAGAGCATCAACACCCGGGCCTCCGCTTGAGCCTCCGCTGATAGAGGCACGTGAACCGCCATCTGGTCACCGTCGAAGTCCGCGTTAAAAGCGGTGCATACGAGTGGGTGGATCTGGATGGCCTTGCCTTCGATCAATTGTGGCTCGAACGCCTGGATACCCAACCGGTGCAGCGTTGGCGCACGGTTTAGGAGGACCGGATGCTCGGAGATAACTTCTTCGAGGACATCCCACACCACCGGGCGCGACCGCTCGACCATGCGCTTGGCGCTCTTGATGTTCTGGGCGTGATTAAGATCAACCAGACGCTTCATCACGAAGGGCTTGAAGAGCTCTAGGGCCATCTGCTTTGGCAGCCCGCACTGGTGGAGCTTCAATTGCGGACCAACAACGATGACCGAACGCCCCGAGTAGTCAACGCGCTTTCCAAGGAGGTTCTGGCGGAACCGACCTTGCTTACCCTTGAGCATGTCAGATAGTGATTTAAGTGCCCGGTTGCCTGGGCCCGTCACCGGGCGACCGCGGCGGCCGTTGTCAAAGAGTGCATCGACTGCCTCTTGGAGCATGCGCTTTTCGTTATTGACGATGATCTCTGGGGCGCCGAGATCCAACAGTCGCTTCAACCGGTTATTACGGTTGATCACGCGACGGTATAGATCATTGAGATCACTTGTAGCGAACCGACCACCATCAAGTTGCACCATTGGGCGCAGATCAGGTGGGATAACCGGTACCGCGTCAAGCACCATGCCCGACGGTGAGTTAGTAGTACTCAGGAAAGCCTGTACCACCTTGAGGCGCTTCAGTGCACGGGTCTTCTTTTGGCCTTTGCCGTTGGTAATGATGTCGCGCAAGATGACCGACTCGGCCTCAAGGTCGAAAGTTTGAAGCCGCTTTTGAATCGCGGCAGCACCCATGCCACCGTCAAACCAGCGGCCGTAGCGGTCACGCATCTCGCGGAACAGCATTTCGTCACCCTCAAGGTCTTGCACCTTCAGTGACTTAAAACGGTCGAACACCCGATCAAGGCGATCAATCTCAGCGTCAGCGCGACGGCGAATCGCTGCCATCTCTCGCTCACCGGACTCTCTTACCTTGCGCCGAATATCAGACTTAGCTCCCTCAGCTTCGAGTTCAGCAAGATCAGCTTCGAGCTTCTTGGCACGGGTGTCGATATCCGAATCACGGCGCTTGGCGATCTGCTTCTTCTCAACACCTAGCTGATTTTCCAGGCTCGGCAATTGCTTATGGCGCTCGTCGATGTCAACCCAGGTGATCATGTAGGCCGCGAAGTAGATGACCTTTTCAAGATCCTTTGGTGCAAGGTCGAGCAGATAGCCCAAACGACTTGGTACACCCTTGAAGTACCAAATGTGGGTAACAGGTGCCGCCAGCTCGATGTGACCCATGCGCTCACGACGCACCTTGGCCCGCGTGACTTCAACACCACAGCGCTCGCAGATGATGCCCTTAAAGCGCACGCGCTTGTACTTGCCGCAATAGCACTCCCAGTCACGGGTTGGACCGAAGATCTTCTCGCAGAACAAGCCATCCTTCTCCGGCTTGAGGGTGCGGTAGTTGATCGTCTCGGGCTTCTTCACCTCGCCAAATGACCACGTACGAATATCATCGGCGGTTGCCAAGCCGATGCGCAATTCATCGAAGAAGTTGACATCTAACACTTTGGTGTCCTTCGTTCGGTTCGGGCTGAGATTGGAAATGCCATTGAGGTTTTAGAGCTCGTCAACACTGCTGGGT
>JBIIOU010000075.1:0-9554 GCA_044336815.1 Candidatus Nanopelagicales bacterium
CGCGAAAGATCGATGCCAAGTTCTTCGGCGGCGCGGAACACGTCGTCATCAGAATCTCGCATCTCGATGGACATACCGTCACTGGAGAGCACCTCAACGTTGAGGCACAGCGATTGCATTTCCTTTACGAGCACTTTGAATGATTCAGGAATACCAGGCTCAGGGATGTTCTCGCCTTTGACGATGGCCTCGTACACCTTTACGCGGCCTAGTACGTCATCGGACTTGATGGTCAAGAGCTCTTGTAGCGCGTAGGCAGCGCCATACGCCTCAAGGGCCCAAACCTCCATCTCGCCGAATCGCTGGCCACCGAACTGCGCCTTGCCACCCAGTGGTTGCTGGGTGATCATCGAGTATGGGCCGGTCGAACGTGCGTGAATTTTGTCGTCGACCAAGTGCAGTAGTTTGAGAATGTAGATGTAGCCGACCGAGACTCGACCCGGATATGGCTCACCGCTACGCCCGTCATACAACTGTGCCTTGCCATCAGCGCCAACTAGCGTGAAACCGTCGTCGGTTGGCAGTGTTGACTCAAGTAGCAATGCGAGTTCATCTTCACGGGCACCGTCGAATACCGGGGTAGCCACTTTGGTACCACGCGGTGCCGACTGAACCTGCTCAGGTAGCCGCGCCGCACGTGGGTCACTTGGATCCACCTTCCAGCCAGCAGTTGCAGCCCAGCCCAAGTGGGTTTCAAGGATCTGGCCAACATTCATGCGACCCGGAACACCAAGTGGGTTGAGCACGATGTCGACCGGCGTGCCATCTTCAAGGAAGGGCATATCTTCGACCGGCAAGATCTTGGAAATAACGCCCTTGTTACCGTGCCGACCGGCCAATTTGTCGCCCTCGGTGATCTTGCGCTTTTGTGCAATATAAACGCGAACGAGTTGGTTGACACCCGGCGGGAGTTCGTCACCTTCTTCACTATCGAAGACACGTACCTCGATGATCTTGCCGGACTCTCCGTGTGGCACCTTTAGTGAAGTGTCGCGAACTTCGCGCGCCTTCTCTCCAAAGATTGCCCGCAACAGACGCTCTTCAGGGGTTAGCTCGGTCTCACCCTTTGGCGTTACTTTGCCAACGAGGACGTCGCCCGGCACCACATCCGCGCCGACGCGAATGATGCCACGATCGTCGAGATCAGCGAGTACCTCATCTGAGACATTGGGGATGTCGCGGGTGATTTCCTCGGGGCCGAGTTTGGTATCGCGAGCATCGACCTCATGCTCTTCGATATGGATGGACGACAGGACGTCGTCCTGAACCAAACGCTGGCTCAAAATGATGGCGTCCTCGTAGTTGTGACCCTCCCAAGGCATGAATGCAACGAGCAAGTTCTTGCCCAAAGCCATCTCACCAAGATCGGTCGAAGGGCCATCGGCTAGTACCTGTCCCTTAATTACATGTTGGCCTTCGACCACAATTGGACGCTGATTAAAGCAAGTGCCTTGGTTCGATCGATGGAACTTCTCCAAACGATGGGTGTAGGTGCCCCCATCGTCATAAGCGATGGTTACCGAGTCAGCCGATACTTCGGCGACCGCACCCTCTTGTAGTGCGGTGACAATATCGCCGGCGTCATAGGCCGACCTGAACTCCATGCCCGTACCAACACGTGGCGCCTCGGCGCGAAGCAACGGCACCGCCTGGCGCTGCATGTTCGAACCCATCAGAGCGCGGTTAGCGTCGTCATGCTCGAGGAATGGAATCATTGCGGTTGCAACAGACCACAACTGGCGCGGTGAAACGTCCATGTAATCAACGTCGTTAGGCAAGATGTAATCCACATCGCCACCCTTACGGCGAACGAGAACACGATCCTCGTGCATTTTGCCATCCGCGTCGATGGGCGTATTGGCCTGCGCGATTACGTAAAGGTCTTCTTCGTCTGCGGTCAGGTAGTCGATCTGATCAGTGACACTGCCCTTGATCACCTTGCGATAAGGAGTCTCGACGAAACCGAAAGCATTAACGCGGCCATAAGTTGCCAGCGACCCGATGAGACCAATGTTCGGGCCTTCAGGGGTCTCGATCGGGCACATACGGCCGTAGTGGGAGGGGTGGACGTCGCGGACCTCAAAGCCGGCACGCTCACGTGAAAGACCACCCGGACCAAGTGCCGAAAGTCGGCGCTTGTGGGTTAGACCCGCGAGCGGGTTGGTCTGATCCATGAACTGCGAAAGCTGCGAGGTTCCGAAGAACTCCTTTATCGATGCCACGACCGGGCGAATATTGATCAAAGTTTGCGG
This sequence comes from Candidatus Nanopelagicales bacterium, assembly GCA_044336815.1. Taxonomy (GTDB): domain Bacteria; phylum Actinomycetota; class Actinomycetes; order S36-B12; family S36-B12. The sequence continues at coordinate 2,253 of JBIIOU010000075.1, forward strand.
CGTGATTGCTTCGACATCTTGGGTTGTCATACGCTCGCGAACCACGCGCTCCATCCGCGATAGACCGGTGCGAATCTGATTTTGGATCAGTTCACCGACGGTACGAAGACGACGATTACCGAAGTGATCGATGTCGTCGGTCTCGCAGGAAACCTCTCCGCGTGGTCCTTCCATGGTGGTTAGACCAGCATGTAAACGCACGATGTACTCAACAGTTGCCACAATGTCTTCTAGCGTTAGGACACTTTGGGTCAACGGCAGATCAAGGCCAAGCTTCTTGTTGATCTTGTAGCGACCAACCTTGGCGAGGTCGTAGCGCTTTGGATTGAAGTAAAAATTGTCGAGTAAGTTCTTGGCATTTTCAACCGTGGGTGGTTCACCTGGACGCAACTTGCGGTAGATATCAAGGAGTGCGTCTTCTTGAGTAGCAATGTGGTCTTTATCCAAGGTAGCCATGAAAGTCTCGTACTGGCCGAAGCGCTCAACTATTTGCTCAGTTGTCATACCGAGGGCCTTGAGCAGAACGCTAACCGGCTGCTTGCGCTTGCGGTCAACGCGAACTGCTACCAGATCCTTCTTATCGATCTCGAATTCAAGCCAAGCACCGCGGCTCGGGATCAACTTGGCGATGTAGACGTCTTTGTCGGTGGTCTTATCAACTGACCGCTCGAAGTAGGCACCTGGGGAACGAACCAACTGCGATACAACTACGCGCTCGGTGCCGTTGATGATGAAGGTGCCCTTATCGGTCATCAGCGGGAAGTCACCCATGAACACTGTCTGCGACTTAATCTCGCCGGTCTCGTTGTTCATAAACTCTGCGGTCACGAACAACGGTGCGGAGTAGGTGAAATCCTTTTCGCGGCACTGGTCGACGGTGTACTTGGAAGGCTCGAAGCGATGATCGCGAAAAGACAGCGACATCATTCCGGCGAAATCCTCAATCGGGCTGATCTCTTCGAAGATCTCAGTCAGACCAGACGCCTGTGGGATCTCGGTATTGCCAGCGGCAATCGCTGCAGCTACTCGCTCTAGCCACTCGGGGCGCCCGAGCAGCCAGTGGAAGCTGGCGGTCTGCAATGCGAGGAGATCTGGGACCGCGAGCGGCTCACGGATCTTGGCGAACGAAGCCCGGCGAAGCCCGGGGGAAAGTGGGGTGACTTCTGAAGTGCGCGTGGCGGCCAAGATTGGGTCCTTCCGAGGGCGCTGCTATTGGTATCGGGCTCGAACTTACGCATTCGTCCATGACAGTTAGCCTGAACTGTCAAATGACGGTCCAGGCGGTGGGTCAAAAGGATGGCAGCGCAAAGCAGCAGTATACCCCTTGGGCAAACCGCTGTCTAACCCCCCTAGACCTTCGTTTCCCCTCGAGGTGCCCAGGTGGCCCGGCGGCGACAGCGGTGACTTATTAACCCTTAGCCGGCCTGCCCTGAGAACGTCATCGTGAAACGAACTCGGTGCGGGATTTGCGTGCAACCAAATGGTGACGGTCGAAAGCCCAAGAGTCAAGTAGCCCCGCGACTACTGTGACCAGAACGCAACCTTGGTGTCCGATTTGTTCGTTTTTGGTGGTCATCGACCACTCAATTTTTACCGCGCCCACCTCGAGCCGATAGACAAAAGAGGCGCCCCCAACGGGGCGCCTCTTTTGTTGCGGCCGAGGCCGCTGAAAACTACTTGACTGAAACGGTGGCGCCAGCGGCCTCAAGAACGGCCTTCGCCTTCTCGGCGGCCTCCTTGGTGACCTTCTCCAGCACCGCTTTTGGTGCGGCTTCAACCAGATCCTTGGCCTCCTTGAGACCAAGATTGGTGAGAGTGCGCACCTCCTTGATTACCGGGATCTTGTTCTCGCCCGCAGCTTCGAGGATGACATCAAACTCGTCTTGGTCAGCGGCGCCGCCAGCGTCGCCGCCGCCAGCAGGTGCGGCAACCGCAACAGCAACGGGGGCTGCAGCGGTCACATCGAAGGTATCTTCGAAAACCTTCACGAACTCAGAAAGCTCGAGGAGGGTCATTTCCTTGAATGCATCAAGCAGTTGATCGGTGCTCATCTTCGCCATGGTGGCGTCCTTTCGGTTTTCCGGTGGGGTATTACCCCTAAGGGCCGGGTGGTGGTGGGCTTTAGCCCTCGGGGATTTCCTCGGTAACTACTTCAGCAATAACTTCCTCGTTGGCCAAGGTGGCCTCGACAACTTCAACTTCTTCAATAACCATCTCTTCGCTCACGCCATCAGCTGCCGGAGCTTCAGCCACCGGAGCTTCAACTACCGGGGCACCTGCAGCCAGCTTGGTCTGGAGTGCACCAAGTGCCCTAGCGGTTTTGGCCAACGGCGCCGAGAACAACGCTGCGGCCTGCGACTGCTTGGCTTTCATGGCGTACGCCATCTTGGCCAGCAGCACTTCGCGCGACTCAAGATCAGCGAGCCGGACGATTTCCTGCGCACTTAGAATTACGCCATCCATCACCCCGCCCTTGATGATCAAAGCCGGGTTGGCCTTCGCGAAATTGCGAATTCCCTTGGCTGCATCAACCGCGTCACCCTTAATGAAGGCAATCGCGCTCGGGCCGCGCAAGAGATCATCGAAACCGGTAACACCGGCATCCTTTGCAGCAATCTTGGTCAAGGTGTTCTTCACTACTGCATATGTCACGGTGTCACCGAGCGTGCGGCGCAATTCCTTGAGCTGCGCGACGGTGAGTCCGCGGTATTCAGTGAGCACAGTCGCACTCGAGGTGCGGAAGTGGTCGGCGAGATCGGCGACGGTTGTCACCTTTGTCGGCCGGGCCATGGGGCTCCTTTCGTTGCGGTCCCAGCAAGCAAAACGCCCCGGCGCAGGCGCACGGGGCTGGGAACCGCAAGTTGCGGCCGAGCTTCGTAATCCTGCGCGGGCCGCCCGCTTGAGCGGGGCCTTCGACGCCACCCCCGGGGCTCCGGGGCTGGCGCGACCAGCGGTCTTTGGTAGGGGCAGGTTAAGGGACCTGCCCCATCATTTGCAAATCCTAGATTTCGTCTTCGGCCGTTAGGTTCTTGACCCGGTTAGGGTCAACCTGGACACCCGGGCCCATCGTGGCCGACATCGTGGCCTTCTTGATGTAGCGGCCCTTAGCGGCAGAAGGCTTCAGCCGTAGGACTTCGTCTAGTGCTGCGGCATAGTTTTCAACCAGCTGCTGCTCGGTGAAAGACGCTTTGCCAATCGGGAATTGCATATTCGCATGCTTGTCGATCCGCATCTCGATCTTGCCGCCCTTGATGTCATCAACGGCTTTAGCGACATCCATCGTTACGGTGCCGGTCTTCGGGTTGGGCATCAAGCCCCGGGGGCCCAGTACCTTTCCTAAAGTGCCGACCTTCCCCATCAGATCGGGGGTGGCAACTGCGGCGTCGAAATCTGTCCAGCCTCCAGCAACTTTGGCGATAAGTTCATCGGAGCCGACAAAGTCAGCACCAGCAGCGCGGGCTTCATCAGCTTTTTCGCCGTTGGCAAAAACCAGGACCCGAGCGGTCTTGCCGGTGCCATGTGGAAGATTTACGGTGCCTCGGACCATTTGGTCGGCTTTGCGGGGATCGACTCCGAGTCGCATCGCAACCTCAACGGTCGGGTCGAACTTAGTTGAAATACCCTTCTTAACGATGCGGACGGCCGTAAGTGGTGAATAGAGGGCGTCCTGGTCGATAAGTTCTGCGGCCTTCAAATATGCCTTACTGCGCTTCATCTCTGCTCCTTCGCAGGTTGTGGTCGGCGGGCCAGGCTGGCCCTCCCACGCGGTTCAATTGCTATGCGGTAACGGTAATACCCATTTGACGGGCGGTGCCTTCGATGATCTTCATCGCGGCATCAACGTCATTGGCATTGAGATCAGGCATTTTGGTTTCGGCAATCTCGCGCACCTGGTTCTTGGTGATTGAGCCGGCCTTAACTTTCGGTGGATTCCCCGAACCTTTTTCAAGACCCGCTGCTTTAAGGATCAACCTTGAAGCCGGAGGGGTCTTGAGGGTGAAATCGAAAGTGCGGTCTTCATAGACCGTGATCTCGACGGGAATCACATTGCCACGCTGGTTCTCCGTGGCCGCGTTATAGGCCTTGCAGAACTCCATGATGTTCACGCCGTGCTGACCAAGTGCGGGGCCAACAGGAGGTGCGGGGTTGGCCAGACCAGCTTGAATCTGCAACTTGATGAGGCCGGTGACCTTCTTTTTCTTCGGTGCCATGGTGTGTCAGGTCCTTCGTTGTGGTGACCCGGAGACGGCGCCCCCGGGAATTGGCGGTTAGTTCTTGTCTATCTGACTGAAAGCGAGCTCTACCGGGGTTTCGCGACCGAAAATCTCGACCAGCCCCGTGACTTTTTGCCCTTCGATGTTGATTTCCGAAATTGTCGCGTGCAATGTTGCGAATGGCCCATCAACAACGGTGACGGAGTCGCCGACCAAGAAGTCAACGAAAATCGCTTCGGCCGCCGCGAGCCCCCCAGCATTTGCGCTACCTGGAGCGCCGGCCTTCTTCTCCGGCACCGGCGCCAAGATCGCGGTGACTTCGTCAACCGAAAGTGGTGACGGCTGATGACCATGGCCAACGAAACCGGTAACCCCAGGCGTGTGGCGAACCGCGCCCCAAGACTCGTCGGTCAGGTCTAGACGCACGAGCACGTACCCGGGGAACTTATTGCGCCGCACTTGCTTGCGCACACCGCTCTTTATCTCGGTGACTTCCTCCATCGGCACCTCAACCTGGAAGATGTAATCCTCCATGCTCAGTGAGTTGATGCGGGACTCAAGGTTCATCTTGACCTTGTTTTCAAATCCGGCATATGAATGAATGACATACCAATCGCCAGGGGCTAAGCGCATCTGCTCGCGGAACTCGGCGATCGGGTCGACTTCTTCTTCTTCGGCTAGTTCTTCTTCAATTGCCGAAACTTCAGCCAGTACTTCTTCGACAAGAATCTCTTCCACGAGTTCTTCTACCAGCTCTTCGACGATCACTTCCGCAACGAGTTCCTCGGCGATCGCTTCACCCGCGAGCAACTCAGCGAGGATCGCATCCGCGTCTGCTACCGCGAAGTCCTGGGACTCGGGCTGTGCTAACGCGAAAGGATCTGCCGAAGGTGCGGGCTGTTGCTGGTCCTGGTCGGACACGGTGGGCTATCTCCTCGTTCGGTGGTGGTCAGGGAAGGTCTTGATTATCCAAAGACGAACAAGACAACATTGGTGAATACGTAATCAAAGCCTGCGATTATTGCGGCGATGAGTACCACAAACACAATAACAACGGTGGTATACGCAATAAGTTCTTTACGGGTTGGCCAAATTACCTTACGAAGTTCAACGATGACCTGGCGGACAAACAACGCTAAACGCCCGAAGAATCCGGGACGCTTATGCTCCCCCGCCCCGCTCTCGCGGCCTTGGGAGACGTCGGTGTCGGTCATCGCTCGCCTTCATATCGTCGTAACCAATAACTAAGCCTTGCGTGTCGTGCTTTTCGTGCTACCAGTGCTAATCGTGCCGTTCGTGCCGCTACGCAGGGCCGGAGGGACTTGAACCCCCAACCGTCGGTGTTGGAGACCGGTGCTCTACCAATTGAGCTACGACCCTTTGGCCGACCGAGTGTCAACCTGTGGGCAGGCTGACGCCAACGGACCAACCGCGTGCGAGAGTCTACGGGCCCACCCGTGGAGGGGTCCAATCCGGCCCGGTGGCGCGGGCAAAACCCGCTGATCGCCTAGATATACACCGCCGGCGTGCGCGGAACCCGCCGGCTGAAATACTGGTTCAATGACTTTGCCTCCCTCCGCCCGTGTTTCTCGCCGAATCGCCGCCATAACCGAGTCAGCAACTTTGGCCGTGGACGCAAAAGCCAAGGCCCTGAAAGCCGCCGGCCGGCCGGTAATTGGCTTCGGAGCCGGCGAACCTGACTTCCCGACCCCCGGGTACATCGTCGAGGCGGCAATTGCCGCCGCCCGGTTAGCAAAGTGGCACCGGTACACCCCAGCAGGTGGCCTACCGGAACTAAAAGAGGCGATTGCCGCCAAGACCCTGCGTGATTCGGGCTACGCGGTAACTGCCGCACAGGTACTGGTAACCAATGGTGGTAAGCAGGCTTTGTATAACACTTTTGCGGCACTCCTTGACCCAGGCGATGAGGTCATCTTGCCCGCCCCGTACTGGACCACCTACCCCGAATCGATCCGACTGGCCGGCGGGGTGCCCGTTGAAGTGATGACCGATGAGACCAGCGGATACCGCGCTACCGTCGCCCAACTTGAGGCAGCCCGCACCCCTCGTACCAAGGCTTTGGTTTTTGTCTCCCCCTCAAATCCAACGGGCGCCGTGTACTCCCCCGATGAAACTAAGGTCATCGGCGAGTGGGCACTCGCAAACGGTATCTGGGTGATCACCGATGAAATCTACGAACACCTCGTCTATGGCGACGCCGAGTTTTCGTCTATTCCCGTTCTCGTCCCTGGGTTAGCCGATACCTGCGTGATCATCAACGGGGTGGCAAAAACCTATGCGATGACCGGCTGGCGGGTTGGATGGATGATTGGCCCGCAGGATGTCATCAAGGCCGCTACGAACCTGCAGTCACATTCAACTTCGAATGTCGCAAATATTTCACAGATAGCGGCCCTCGCGGCACTCTCCGGAGATCTTGCTGCTGTTGATGAAATGAAAATCGCGTTCGATCGCCGGCGCAGACTAATAACCCGCATGCTAGATGCAATACCGGGAGTTACTTGCCCATTGCCCGAGGGCGCGTTCTATGTCTATCCATCGGTCAAAGTTCTGATTGGTAAAACTATTCGCGGAAAAGAAATAAATTCATCGGCAGATCTTGCCGATGTCATCTTGGACGAAGCTGAAGTCGCAGTGGTGCCTGGTGAGGCATTTGGCACACCGGGATATCTACGGCTCTCGTATGCCATCGGAGACGATGACATTGTCGAGGGCGTCACCCGGATGGCTGAGTTACTCGGTGAGGCTAAGTAACTCAACTACTAGCTCGGGCCAGTAAGTGCACAGTTCACTAAAGTCGGCTCCGGCTCCAAGGTGATCGCGTACTTTGTGAAAACCAATTGCTGAATACGCTCTGCTAACTCGATAACTTCGGCTGTCGTGGCCCCTCGTGAGGTCACGATCGCCAAGGTGTGCTTATTTGAAACTCGAGCATGTGCGTCTTCGGTGAGGCGCCACCCTTTAGCAACGCCAGCATCTTCAATTAACCAGGCCGCACTCAATTTCACACCGGCAGCCGCTGGATACCGCGGGCACGCTGCAGGGATACCTGAAGCAATATCTTCCG
>JBIIOU010000112.1:0-6629 GCA_044336815.1 Candidatus Nanopelagicales bacterium
GCTGATCCGCGTAGTGCTCCATCAATCCGCGTAGGTTGACATCCGCCGACCGTTTTTCAGTTGCTAATGTGCCGACACCGATGTTGACTTCGCCGTCACCGAGTGGAAAAACCCAGCCGTAGCCCGAGAGTAATTCACCAGTTTGCCCACGCAATTCAAGATGTGAAGAAATCCAAGGGTCATCACTTCGCTGACTTTTGATGTATCCGCGCGCCGCTACTCCGTATGCGGTGCTTCGATGCCAGGTGCGACCGAGCACTCGGCCAAGTTGTGATCGCACCCCGTCGGCAACTATGACTCGCTTACAGGTTATCTCGCGTTTTCCGGTGCCGTTATCGAAAATCACCGCAGCAACACGGCCATTCTCGATTCGCGCATCAACTGCCCGGTGGCCCTCAATTGCGGTTACTCCGGCATTAAGTGCAACCTGCCGGATGGCGTGATCGAGTTCAAGGCGAGGCACTGCGCCACCGTAATTCGGTAGCGATCCACCCGGCCAAGGCAAATAAAGGGTGCGGCCGAAACCTGCGGCCCGCAGGCCATAGTTGCGGGCCCGTCCAGCTAGCCAAGGGGTCAGCCCCAATTCATCTAGTTCGGCGATGGCCCTCGGGGTCAAGCCATCACCGCAGGGCTTGTCTCTTGGAAATGACTCAGCGTCGACGAGGGTTACGTCAAGTCCGGCACGGGCGGCCCAGGTGGCCGCAGCAGAGCCGGCGGGGCCGGCACCGACGACTAAAACATCGGTGTCAGTTGTCTTTTGCGCCATGATTTCCCCATTCTCCCGGGCGGGCCGAAACTTGCGAGTTGAGGGGGATGGACAACGATTTAGGATGCATCTACCCCACATGAAATAGTTGTTGCAACGGGACAACCGCAACCCCGTCGGGCCTCCGGTAGGAAACCGGACCTGCCGTGGTGGCGCACGTCGGAGTCGCCGACCGTGGCAGCGCTCAGAGTAGACCCCACGACCGTGCTAGTTGCCCGATTCAGATCCTGCCAATTGATCAATAGATGGTCGGCGTCTTGTATAGTTCATTTATGGGATACGTCCGCCGGGTCATCGACGCCGAGCTTGACGAGCTCTTCGGGCAGGTTCCCGCGATCGCCATCGATGGGCCCAAAGGCGTTGGCAAGACCACCACGGCAAACCAGCGGGTAGTAGGGCTGGCCAAACTGGATTCGAAATCAGTGCGGGAATCGATCATGGCAGATCCCGAGTTGATCCTCGGCCGGCCGCGGCCGCTCCTCATTGATGAATGGCAGAAAGTCCCCGAGGTCTGGGATGTCGTGCGGCGGGCAGTTGATGTCGATCCGGCGGGTGGTCAGTTTCTCCTGACCGGCAGTGCGTTCCCGCAGCCGGGCGCGACGGCGCATTCCGGCGCTGGCCGGATCGGGCGCTTGCGCATGCGCCCGATGACTCTGTCCGAGCGAGGGGTGGCCCAGCCGGGAATCAGCGTGAAGGAACTCTTGTCCGGATCGCGCCCTCCGTTTGATGGAGCATGTGCCCTGCGCCTTGCGGACTACGCCGACGAGATCCTCGCATCGGGATTCCCTGCGCTGCGAGACTTGACTCCGCGTGCGCTTCGTTTCCAGCTTGACTCCTACCTGCGTAATGCAGTGGACCGCGATGTGCCGGAGCAGGGGCTTAACGTTCGAAAGCCTGAATCGATGCTCGCCTGGCTGCGCGCCTACGCTGCCGCGACCTCGACAACTGCCAGCTACTCTCAGATTCTCGATGCGGCAACACCTGGGCAGGGGGAGAAGCCGGCACGCGGTACCGCGATCTCCTACCGGGACGTCCTGACCAGCCTGTGGTTGCTAGATCCCGTCCCGGCGTGGATGCCTGCGGGGAGCGTCATGACTCGGCTCGGTCAGGTGCCGAAGCACCACCTCGCTGACCCTGCGCTTGCGGCCAGACTTCTCGGCCTGACTCGTGATGCACTCCTCGACGGCGAAGGCGTTCCCATCGGCCCCCAGGCGGGCACCATGCTCGGACACCTCTTCGAATCGCTGGTCACGCTGTGCGTGAGAGTCCCAGCGCAAGCGGCCGAGGCGGAAATTTCCCACATGAGGACGCGTAATGGCGACCACGAAGTCGACCTCGTCGTCGTTCGAGATGACGGTCGGGTCCTGGCAATCGAGGTCAAGCTCGCTAATACTGTTGAGGACCGGGATGTCCGCCACTTGCGGTGGCTGGCCGAGCACCTCGGTGATGCGCTGCTTGACGCCATCGTCATTAATACTGGCCCGTCCGCCTATCGGCGTCCGGATGGCATCGGGGTGCTACCCCTTGGCCTATTGGCTCCGTAAGCGAGGCGAAGGACGTGCATCACGAGATTTCGCAAGAGTTGTTGTAAACCAGCAATTAGGGAATTCTTCAAGAGTGGCCCCGGGCAGAGTCGAACTGCCGACAAAAGGTTTAGGAAACCTTGACCCAACGAACACGTCAGCTAGCGTTAGCGAGCTGCGAATTTCATAAGATCTATTGTTCTCCGCTGTTTTCCCTCTAGGGTTAAGACGCGGCGAGTAGGAGTCCTGCCGCTATCTAGTGAAGGAGCGGTTGTCATGGGCATCGTCATCATTCGTAAGGGCACTGCTCGGCGCCTGTTGGGTGCTATCTGCGCGGTCGCACTGCTCGCAGGGCTCGCGGGTGTTGTAGCTCCGGCGGCTCCAGCGTTAGCTCCGGTAGCCGAGCCATTCGAGCCGACCTTGTCGTATTACAAGTGCCCGCCTAAGTCCCTTCCGGCCGGTGTGCAGTGCGCCAAGCTCACGGTGCCATTGGATTGGCAGAACCCGGGTGATGGTCGGACGACCACCGTTGATGTGCGGGTGATGCGCTCGAAGGAGGGCAAAGGTGGGTTGACTTTCAACCCGGGTGGCCCAGGTGGGTCGGGGATTGATTCATTCCCGACCTTCTACTCAATACTGCCGGATGAAGTGGTGTCCAAGTTCGATTTTGTGGCGTGGGATCCGCGCGGGGTGGGCCGGAGTGGACCGAAGCTCACCGGTTGCCAATACCCCAGCGAGGTGCCGTCGAATCCGCAACCAGTCGGCCTGGTCGATTGGCAGGAGTTCTGGCAAGGGGCCGCGGATGAGTTAGCTGCGCTCAACACCGCCTGTCTGGCGGCTAACCCTGATTCGGCCCCTTACCTGGGCACATGGCAGGTAATACGTGACCTCGACGCATTGCGGGCTGCGCTGGGCTACTCGACGTGGAACTACTGGGGTATGAGCTACGGCACCCGGATCGGGCACGCCTACGCGCGCACCTTCCCCAGCAAATTGCGAGCCATGGTCATGGACGGCAGCGTGATGGCCAACGAATCTACCTACCGAAACGGTACCTCATTCCCGGCCAACTACTGGGTGTCACTGCAACTGTTCCCGGCTTTGGCAGCCCCAGCGGCGGCCCGCAAGATTACCGTGATCGAGAAGTATCTAGATGACACGGTGCTAGTGCTACCCGATGACACCGAGTTCACCCGTTGGGATTGGTCAGGGCAGTTCAAGACGCTTCTGACGGGTCAGAATCAGTACCCGACTGCGGTGGCATTCGTCAACAACCTCTATGCGGGTATCACCGCGACTTCTCCGGCCGAGCGCGCGAAGGGACTCGAGGTAGTCGCAGCCATTTCTAAGGCACTGCGCACGACAATTGAGGCGCAAATGTTAGAGCTGGCGGCTGTTCTCGTATTCGTCAATTGCTCCGACATGCACGATCGTCCAACAGCAGCAGAACTTGCTGCCGCCTCGGAATCTGTCGAGCGAAACTACGGTTCCACTCAGCCCATTTTCATGGGTAACTCAGCCGCGTGCTTCGGGCTCAACCCTGATGACTTATCGCCGGCTATCCCCAGTGGCTCCAGCATGATCGCCTTGAAGACACCTCCGGTGTTCGTGCTGTCCACCGGTGATGCGGCGACACCGTGGGTGTGGGGGCGCAGCCTCGCGAACACTTTCGCCGGGTCACGCACGATCACCTACAACAGCACCCAGCATGTCGCGTACATGCTCACCCCATCTACCTGCGTTAACGCACCGGTGACCGAGTACCTGCTGACACTGAAGCCTCCCTCCAAAAACCGCCTGTGTACCTATACACCTGGTGGGGCTGTCCCGCTGCGTTAGCGACCAGGTCGCGGTTGCGGTGACCTTGCGCGGGGCTTAATTAGGCCCTGGGCTATCGCGGCACCGAGCACGATTAGTAGTCCGCCGACCGGCTGATTCCAAGAGATCGGCTCGGCCAGGAAAAGTGCGCCGGCAATGATTGCAACAAGTGGTGTCAAATAGGTGACCGTGCTTGCTGTTGTGGCATCGGACTTGTTGATGACCCGAAAATTTAATACGTATGCGACACCGCTGCCTAAGCACCCAAGGGCCAGCATCCCGAACACGGTGGGAGCACCGATGCTACTCACCGTGAATCCGGTAACTACCGCTATTGGTGTGATCTGGATGGTAGCCATGATGAGTAAACCGGTTGCTAAGGCAAGTGGCGACAAAGTGCTGGCATTGGGCCCGCCGGTCAGGTGACGACGCATGTAGGGGTATGAGAACCCGTAGCAAGTAATAGCAATTACGCAGGCTGCGATGCCGATCCAGGTACCCGCTCCGAGACCCTGCCAAATCCCGACGACTACGAGCACGCCGATGAAGCCGATACCAAGGCCAACCATGCGCCTCGGTGTCGGTCGCTCTTCAGAGAAGACGAGCAGGGTTGCAATCAAAGTTAATAACGGAGTAGCGCCGTTAATGATCCCGGCGAGTGCCGAAGAGATATGGGTTTCACCAAAAGCAAAAGCCAACCAAGGCACCGTCGCGACCAACAGCGCCGTCAAGAACAGTGGCTTCCAGACCGACCGGGGTGCCAGTTTCGTTTTAGTGGCAGCGCTAAAAATTAATAAGGTCATCAAGCCGAGCACAATGCGGCCGAACGCCACCCCGGCTGGGGTTAACGATTCGAGGCCGAGTTTCATAAAGTAAAACGAGCAACCCCAGATGGCGGCGAGTGCGAGATAAGCAGGTAGCCAAGCGCGGGGGTTGTTGGGCATCAGACTTGAAGCTTACCAACTCACACTTTCAAAGCGGCCTTTCGAGGCTTGCCATGTCCTCGAGTTCAACTCCCTTAGTTTCGCGAACATGCCTGATGACGAACGGAATTGAGAGGAGGGCAAAGATGGTGAAGATGCTGTAAGCCAAGCCTAGGCTGATCTCGGCAAGTGGCGGGAACGCGGTCGACACCAAGAAGTTCGCGACCCACTGTGCTGCAGCGGCTACCGCAAGTGCCGCGGCACGAATGCGATTGGGGAACATCTCACCTAGAAGTACCCATATGACCGGACCCCAGGTAGCCGCGAAGAAGGCGACGTAGATATTGAACGCCAGCATCGCAACGATGCCCGAGCCTGAATCGAGTACCGGCTGGCCGTCACTGCTAATTGGCGCGGTGCCGAAAACATAGGTGAGCGTGCCGAGCATCGCCACCATGCCGAATGACCCGACTAGGAGTAACGGCTTCCGGCCAACTCGGTCTACCAACATGATCGCAACTACGGTGAAAGCTACGTTCACTCCGGTGGTGATTAGTGAAGTCTGGAAAGCTTGGTCTTCGCTAAAGCCAACAGCCTCCCAGATGGTGTTTGAGTAGTAGAACACGGCGTTGATGCCAACGAACTGCTGCAACGAGCTCAAGATTATGCCGATCCATACCAATGGCAGCAGGCCAAAGCGCTTGCCGCGAAGATCTGACATCCGCGGCTTGTGCTCACCTTGCATCGACACTCGGATGTCTTCTACGCGAGCTGAAACGTCATCGGTATAAATCTGTGAAAGTACCGCCGCGGCTTCGTCGTACTTGCCGACCTCCACGAGATACCGGGGTGATTCAGGTAGCCGCCAGGCAAAGAACCCATAGACGAGAGCCGGGATCACCATCGTTAGGAACATCCAGCGCCAAGCCGGGATCCCAAAGAGCCACTCATTTAGCGAGTCGCCGCCAGCAGCTTGCAAAATCAGATAGTTAGTCAGGCCCGTTGCAAAAATGCCGATGACAATCGCGAACTGCTGGAGTGAACCCATCCGCCCACGCAGTTGAGCAGGGGCGATCTCCGCGATATACATCGGGGCCATGACGCTGGCCACACCGATACCAGCCCCGCCAATTAAGCGCCAAAGGCTTAGATCGTAAATCCCAAGCGGGAATGCCTGGCCAAAGGCTGACAGCATGAACAAGGTCGCGGCCACCAGCATCACCTTGCGGCGGCCAAAGCGCTCGGCCAGATATCCGGCGAACCAGGCGCCAATAGCCGAGCCAATCAAGGCGATCGACACCACGACCCCGAGGGCAAATGAGGTAAGGCCAAAAGTCGACTTAATCGCCGATGAAGCCCCATTGATAACGGCCGAGTCGAAGCCGAATAAGAATCCACCGAGGGCGGCGGTTGAGGCTAGGGCTACGACGCGTCCGGTGCGGTAGTTAGTGGTGGCCATGGCCTGATGCTAGGGGGCTATGAGCGCCCAATGGGCACCAACCTGACTAATTCCTTGAACTCCGGCGCGCCTTTGCTGTCTAGTACTGGACAAATATTCCTGTCTATGCCTATACTCATTTCTGGAACACCCGATCACCT
>JBIIOU010000259.1:0-7474 GCA_044336815.1 Candidatus Nanopelagicales bacterium
AGTGTCGTGACCGGCGTACTACTCGAGGACGGCAGTGCGCTCGATGCCGACGTCGTGATCGTGGGGGTGGGCGCGGAGCCGCGAACAGATGTAGCCGAGGCGAGCGGCCTCAGGGTGCGCAACGGGGTCCTGTGCGACATCGACGGGCGGACGTCGCTAGCCAACGTGACGGTCGCAGGGGATGTCGCACACGTCAGTCACGGAGCTACGAGTGGACGGACCGAGCACTGGAAGAGCGCGATCGAGCAGGGAGGCCGCGCTGCCAGGGCGCTTCTAGGCATCCACAACCCACCTGTGGAGCCGGTCTGGTTCTGGTCGGAGCAGTACGATCAACGCGTGGAGGTGGCAGGCGAGCTTGCTGGGGACCACGTCGTCGTGCGTGGCGATCGGGACGGGAACGCTTTCACCGTCTGGTACCTCGACGCACACGGAGCCCTAGTCGGCGCTGTGGGGCTCAACCGTCCACGCGACGTTCGGACCGCGACCAAGATCCTCACAGCCGGAGGCACCTCCATGAACCCAGCGATTCTTCAGGACGAAGGCACGTCGGTCCTCGAGGCGGTGGCGTCGTGACGTGCGTAGCAGCCCTTGCTTACATCGGACTCACTGCGACCAACGTGAAGGAGTGGAGTGACTTCGCCGCTCGATTGCTCGGCGCCGAGGTATCGCTTGCCGCCGATGGTTCAGCTGCCTGCAGGATCGACTCGCGGGCCTTCAGAATAGGTCTGGAGCAAGGCGGCGAGAACGACCTTGCATACGTCGGGTGGGAGGTCGCAGACGAGGCGGTGCTCGACCAGATCCGTCGCCGGCTCGAGGCGGAAGGTTATTATCCGCGGCCGATGACGGAATCCGAAGCAAAGGACCGGCGCGTCGCTGCTGGGGTTGTGGCACAAGACCCGAACGGACTCACGCTCGAGGTTGTCGTCGAACCGGCGGTCGGCGGTGAACCCTTCGTCTCTCCGCTCGGGGTCTCGTTCGTCACGGAGGAGCTCGGCCTCGGCCACGTCGTGCTGTACGTGAAGGATCTGCAGGAGTCCCTCTCCTTCTACTGCAACGTGCTGGGATTCGCAGTCACCGACCGGATACACCTGGGAGGCATCCAGGTCGTATTCCTGCACTGCAACGGGAGGCATCACAGCCTAGCCCTCGTGCCCGGACGAACCAGCCAGCGGCTACAGCACTTCATGCTGGAGGTGGATTCCATCGATGTGGTGGGCCGAGCCTTCGATCGGTGCGAAGCGGAGCAGAGGGCTCAGTCCACCCTTGGCCGCCACACGAACGACTTCATGTTCTCCTTCTACGCCCAACCGCCAGAGTGCACGTACACGATCGAGTACGGACATGGCGGCCGCGTCCTCAGCGATCCCGTGACGGTGGTCTCCTTCGACTCCACCAGTTGGTGGGGTCATAAGGACCTGCTCCCCGGGCAGCTATGAGGAAGCGATGAGTGACACCTGGCACTACGCCTGCCGCGTCAACGAGCTCGTGCCGGATGAGGGACTCCGCCTCTCGACAACGCCGCCGATCGCGGTCTTCCTGCTGGACGGGGAAGTGTTCGCGACTGCGGACACCTGCACGCACTCCGACTCCTCACTGTCAGACGGCTATGTGGAGCCCGACGGGAGTGTTGAGTGCGTCGCGCACATGGCTCGCTTCTGCATCAGAACGGGCAAGGTTCTGTCGCCACCTGCGACGGTGCCGCTTTCCATTTACCAGGTGCGCGTCGAGGATGGGGACGTCTATGTGTGCCTCGAGTGACTGCCCTTCTCCGCTACACGGAAGGCTGTAGGCGCTATCGTGCGGCTCGCGGGTCGAGTTGTCTGCATCTCCGGCGGTGGTTCTGGGCTCGGCCGGGCCATTGTGACGAGGTTCGTGGCCGAGGGGGCTCGCGTCGCTGTCCTAGAAAAGTCGCCAGAGAAGGCGGCCGACCTTGTGAGGGAACTCGGAACCGATGTTGAGCTGCTCGTCGGGGACGCCACATCCCCACAAGCCGCACAATCGCTCGTCGAACTATGCGTCAAGAGGTTCGGTCACCTTGATGTCGCGATCGGAAACGTGGGTGTGTGGGATTTCGGAACCTCCATAGACGAGCTGCCGGAGCGGGAGTTACTGGAGGCTGCGTTTCATGAGGTCTTCACCCTCAACGTGGCCACGCACCTGTACCTCGCTCACGCGAGTAAGGGTCATGTCCGGAATGCCAATGGCGCAATCATCTTCACAGCCTCCAGCGCAGGCATGCACCCTGGCGGGGGCGGGCCGCTGTACACGGCGAGCAAGCACGCCCTGGTCGGTCTGGTACGTCAGCTGGCTTACGAGCTTGCCCCTCATGTCCGCGTGAACGCTGTAGCTCCCGGCGGCATGCGAACGGACTTGCGTGGTCCGTCAGCATTGGGACTGCACACTCGCGCTATCAACGAGACGCCGCTCGCTGGAATCTACTCGCGAGTTTCGCCCATGGGTGTCCTCCCCGACGCCTCCCAGTACGTGGATTGGTACGTCGCACTCGCCTCCGCCACCGAGGCAACGACTATGACAGGAGCTGTCATCGAGGCAGACGGGGGTGAGCGTATCCGGGGCCGGGCAGCCTCGGAGGCGGCTCGTGCCTCGGCGATCGCTGAATCCAGTGTGGGCCCCCCGTCCGGGTGCATCGGTGACAGTTAGCGTTTTCGACCTCTTCAAGATTGGCATCGGCCCTTCCACGTCGCGCGCAGTGGGATCGATGCGCGCCGCCAAGCTCTTCGCGGAGAGTCTTGGCGGCGGCTCGATTTGGCAGGTGCGACGAATGCAGGTGCACCTGTTCGGGTCCCGGATCTTCGCACCTTCTTGACATTGGCGATTACGAGGCCCGCACTGGCGGGGACTAGTGAGCAAGGCAATCGGGTCCCACGGATCACCGTCGCGGAGCATGTTTCTCGGTTCCACAGGTCGGAACCGACCGCTATGGAGCGGTCGACCTTGGCGTTATCCTGATGTGACGTGTAGATGCCCGAGTTTTTGAGGTACGGGAACAAAGGACGGGTGAGCATGGCGACTGCAGCGCAGGAAGAGGCCGCCTACCGCCTCTGGGCGGCCGCGCAGTGGCGCACCCCGTGCCCTCCAGTTCGCGACCTCATCGCTGTGGACGACGTCGAGGCGGCGTACGCCGTCGCCTCGGTGAACATCGCCCTTCGTCTCGAGCATGGCGCGACGCGGGTCGGCCGTAAGATCGGCCTGACCTCGACAGCCGTGCGCAAGCAGCTCGGGGTCTCCGCGCCGGACTTCGGTGTGCTGCTCGACGACATGGTCGTGCAGGCCGGCGGCACCGTGCCCGCGGGCGCCTTGCTGCAGCCGAAGGTCGAGGCCGAGGTCGCGTTCCTGCTCGCAGAGGACCTCGACGGTGCGCTCAACGACGTCGCGGAGGTCCGCGCTGCGGTGTCGGGTGCGATGGCTGCGATCGAGATCGTCGACAGCCGCATCGCCGACTGGGACATCTCCTACGCCGACACCGTCGCGGACAACGCGTCGAGCGGCCTCTACGTGGTGTCCGACGTCGTCGTGCCGCTGACCGAGGTCGAGCCGGTCGAGGTCGTGATGTCGATGACGGTCAACGGCGAGAAGGTGTCCGAGGGTCAGGGCTCGGCCTGCCTTGGCGACCCGCTGCTCGCCTTGCTCTGGTTGGCGCGCACGGTGCGTGACTTGGGCGACCCGCTGCGCGCGGGCGAGGTCGTGCTGTCCGGTGCGCTCGGTCCTATGTCCGTGGCCCGCCCGGGCGACGTCGTCGAGGCGGACATCTCCGGCCTCGGCCAGATATCGGTCACATTCGCGAAGGAGAAGACGGCTTGACCCGCAACAAGGTTGCGATCATCGGATCGGGCAACATCGGCACGGACCTCATGATCAAGGTCCTGCGCCTGTCGCAGACCCTCGAGATGGGCGCGATGGTCGGCATCGACCCGGCGTCAGACGGCCTTGCCCGCGCAGCACGCATGGGAGTCCCGACGATCTTGACAGGCGTCGACGGACTGCTCGAGTTGCCACACCTCGACGAGATCGGCATTGTCTTCGACGCGACCTCGGCGGGCGCACACATCTATAACGACAGCAGGCTCGCCGGCACCGCCGCCATGGTGGTCGACCTCACTCCCGCCGCGATCGGCCCGTACGTCGTACCCGCAGTGAACCTTGACGAGCACCTCGCCCAGCGCAACGTCAACATGGTGACCTGTGGCGGCCAGGCGACGATCCCGATGATCGCGGCGATCTCGCAGGTGACGCCCGTGTACTACGCCGAGATCGTAGCGTCGATCGCATCGAAGTCGGCCGGCCCCGGTACCCGCGCTAATATCGATGAATTCACCGAGACCACGTCACTCGCGATCGAGAAGGTCGGCGGCGCGGTGCGCGGCAAGGCGATCATCATCCTCAACCCGGCCGAGCCACCGCTGATCATGCGCGACACGGTCCTCGCGATCGTCGACGAGTGCGACGAGCAGGCCGTGGTCGACTCGGTCGAGCGGATGGTCGAGCGGGTCTCGTCGTATGTGCCGGGATACCGCCTCAAGCAGAAGGTGCAGTTCCGCAAGGCCGGAAGGGACGCCCCCGAGCGGGTGCTCGTGCCCGACCGCGAGCCGGCCGACCGCCTCGTGGTGTCGGTGTTCCTCGAGGTCGAGGGTGCAGGCCACCACCTCCCGGCGTATGCAGGCAACCTCGACATCATGACCTCGGCAGCCCTGCAGGTGGCCGAGCGTGTAGTCGCCACGCTCGCTAACCCCTCGCTGGAGGTTGTCCAGTCATGACGAAGCTCTACATCCAGGACGTCACCCTGCGGGACGGCATGCACTCCGTCCGGCATCAGTACACGCTCAAGCAGGTCCGCGAGATTGCCGCCGCTCTCGACGCCGCAGGCGTCGAAGCGATCGAGGTTACCCACGGCGACGGGCTCGGCGGATCGAGCCTCACTTACGGCCCGGGCCGCCACACCGACTGGGAGTGGATCGCCGCCGCAGCAGATGTGGTAGTGAACGCGACGCTCACCACGCTGCTGCTCCCCGGCATCGGCCGCATCGAGGACCTCGAGCACGCGCATGACCTCGGCGTCCAGTCGGTTCGCGTGGCCACGCACTGCACCGAGGCCGACGTCGCTATCCAGCACATCGGCAAGGCCCGCGAGCTCGGCATGGACGTATCCGGTTTCCTCATGATGAGCCACATGGCCGCGCCCGACGTGCTCGTGAAGCAGGCGAAGATTATGGAGGACGCCGGTGCCGTCTGCCTGTACGTTGTCGACTCGGGCGGCCGCCTCACTATGTCCGACGTCCGCGACCGTGTGCGCGCCTTCCGCGACAACCTCAAGCCGGAGACGCAGGTCGGCATCCACGCGCACCACAACCTCGGCCTCGGCGTCGCCAACAGCGTGGTCGCGGTGGAGGAGGGTGCGTACCGCGTCGATGCCTCGCTCGCCGGCCAGGGGGCCGGCGCGGGCAACTGCCCGATCGAGGCCTTCATCGCCGTCGCCGACCTCACTGGGTGGCAGCACGGCTCGGACGTCATGGCGCTGATGGACGCCGCCGACGACCTCGTGCGCCCGACGCAGGACCGACCGGTCCGCGTCGACCGCGAGACCCTCACCCTCGGGTACGCCGGCGTCTACGGCAGCTTCCTTCGTCACGCCGAGCGCGCGGCCGACACCTACGGCCTCGACACGCGCACGATCCTCGTCGAGGTCGGGCGCCGCAAGCTCGTCGGCGGCCAGGAGGACATGATCGTCGACGTCGCCCTCGACCTTGTCGCCGCTCGTGGATGACCTGGGTCACGAGCCACTGCTCGATTACGCCGTAGCTCACCACTTGATGCTGCGTCACGGTGAGGTTCCAGTGCACTACTCCTTCCGCCCGGCTTGAGTGCCACAGACTTACCGCCATAGGGGAGCGTCGACACGAGAAGCGGCTCACTTCGACGTGTCCGCGTGGAGATGTTCGCCGCCGGGGCGATTCAAAAAGTGTCGGTACCGGTGCCCCTCACACCGTTGACCTAATTAAAGGCGCCCTCACAAAGCGAGGAGTGTCCTGCAGGTGAGCCCACAGACGCCCGGAGGACCAGCATGAAAGATCGACCCGAAGTGCACCAGAGCACACCCTTGGCCCTGTTCGCCAGTGCCGACCTCGTGGATACCAACTTCACCCGGGGTGAGCTGGCCGGTGCGGATTTCAGTGGAGCGAACCTCGAAGGTGCGGTGCTTAGGGGCGGCATCGTGGTCGGGGCAAATTTGGTGAAGGCCCAGTTATCTTTGGCTGACCTACAGAGGGCGGAAAGCAGCGGCGCCAATGCGCGCTCTGGTTCGTTTTTGGGAAGTACACTTCTCAGCGCTGATCTGACCGGGGCGAACCTCACCGATGCGAAACTGACCGGCTCATTAACTCCCGAAACGGGGACAAAGCGGGGGTGCGCTGTTAACCTGAAAGCGCGCGAATTCAGTTAAGGGCCGGCGGGCACGGGGGATCCGCCGGCCTATTTTTTATTGCGAAGGCTCGAGCCCGATATTGGTTACTAGTCGAACTTCGCGCATAACTATGTCATCGCTGATAAAGCGATCGCGGTATGCAGAGTCCGGGCCCCAACCACTTTCGATGAAAAATGCTCGTGAAAGTTCATCGGCTAACGGGAGCCAAGTAATTAAAGTCTGGCTTCCGCTAGTACGCAATTGATCAACGGTGGCAGCCAGGAGCCTTGAGCCGTGCCCTTGACGGGTGCAATCTGGATCAACCACTAGGGCGAGCAACTCTGCGGTGGTGGGGTCAGAATCTGGATCAGTACTGGGACCGAAGGCGGCGTATCCGACCAGCGCATCGGAGCCACTTGTGCCATTGAGGGCGACCATGAGGCGGTGGCTTGGTGTCGGCGGGTTCAATATTCCTGACGCCCAAGTGAGAGCTAGGTCACCTGGATCAAGGGCTGCAAGTTCAGCCGCTGGCAAAATATTTGAGTAGTTAACCTGCCATGACCGGATTTGGACCGCAGCGATTTCATCAACATCTGAGGTTCTGGCAAGTCTTACTCCGGTCGGCACGACTCCATTGTGCCGTGTCGTAGGCGCGCGCACCAACACCGGTTTCGGTCCTGTTCCCCGATAGGGTGACCCACGTGATTGAGATTCCCGGGCTGTTATTTCGTAGCGACATCACCGTAGAACTAGTTCGAGCGGGTGCAAGTGATGCCGATGTGGTCTTCGCGGCCCGGGTATCTACCGTCGGTGAGCAATCACTCGATGATCTAAACGCCGACCCCGCGTCGGCGAAGGGGCTGATCAGTTATTTGATGCGCGAGCGTCACGGCAGCCCATTCGAACACAATTCGATGACATTCTTCGTTCAGGCACCAATTTTTGTCTGGCGTGAGCATATGCGCCATCGCGTTGCCAGTTATAACGAAGAGTCGGGCCGCTACCGCGAGTTGCAGCCGGTTTTTTATGTTCCTGATAGAGAGCGCAATGTACTTC
>JBIIOU010000100.1:0-7452 GCA_044336815.1 Candidatus Nanopelagicales bacterium
AATCGCCGGTACTAAAAGATTCTTTCCTGACATACCAATCAATGCCGGTTTGATCAATTCGATCGAAGTCGAGCTCGGGCCCACTGGAACAGTTGTTAATGCGGCATGGCCAACCGCGGTTTCTGGTTTCGTTTCAGGGTCTTTCGAAAAAGTGATAAACGCGATCTTTGAACTTTGGTCCGAGATAATGCCCGAGCGGGCAATCGCTTGTTCCTTCAACCTCGAGTACCTACTAATTGGCGGCCGCGATGTCAGGTTCGACCATCGCCCGATTTTCATGTGGTACGACTGGATGGTTGGGGGCTGGGGGGCCCGCAACGGCTACGATGGGGCATCGGCAGCATCGCCCCTTTTCGGTGCCGGTTTCGCCTCTCAGCCGATAGAAGGCCAGGAGCGCCTAAATCCTGTCGTTACCACCCACTGTCGCATCGTTGTCGATTCCGGCGGCCCGGGCGAGTTCAGGGGTGGGTGCGGTGTCGAAAAGGGTGGCCAACTCACAGATGCCGAATTGCCGGTGATGTCTTATTGCTGTGATCGCTCCCGATCAATCCCGTGGGGAACCAAGGGGGGATTACCATCCACCCCACAAGGCCTTTGGCTGAACCCTGAATCTTCGCGATCCGAGTATTTAGGCGCCGTGTTTTCAAATGTCGAACTTGTCTCCGGTGATGCCTTCTCCAGGCCCAGCGCAGGTGGTGGGGGCTTCGGGGATCCCCTCGACCGCAATCTTGGGGCAGTTCTTGATGATGTTATCGATGGATACGTAACACCTGAAAGGGCCGCAATTGACTACGGGGTAGTAATCGATAGTTCCGATCCCCTGATTCACAACTGGACACTCGATCAAGAAGCCACTTCACACCAGCGCGAGTACATCAGAACGAACCGTGAGTCGTGGCTCAATACGGATGCCGAAGTGATAGCCCGAAGGTATCGAGCCGGTGAACTATCCCAATTTGATCTCATTCGGCAATATGGAGTCATCGTGGAGTGGGGCACCGGAGATCTGCTTCCGGAAACCACACGACAGCACCGTGAACTTATTAAGAAACGATCAGTTTCCGGTTGGCGACTTTGACTAATTCCGTATTAGGCAGCGGGGTTATCTTCGGGTACCGCTTCCTCCACCGGCGCCGCAACACCTATTAGAGCTTGGGCATCAGCGGCTCGCTGGAGAGCTGCAGCTAGCTGCTTCTGCGCCACGTCATAGGCGGTGAAGTCTCCGGTGATGAGTGCCCGCTGACCAGCTTCGTAAGCCGCCTGCGCATCGGCGATTGCAAATGCAAGGTCGGTGGCTGGATCACCCGAAGCTGGGGTTGACGGTGCCGGCGTTGGGTTCGGAGTGACGGTTTCACCAGACCCGTCATCGGGTACTGGTTCTGGCGTTGCCACTGGCGAACTATCGAAGACCTTGTAGAGAGCTGCGCTCAAAGTATCTTCGAACGCGACATTTGAACCGTAGCCCACGAGCACCTTACGAAGGAGCGGGTAGCCGTCGGTGGTGGCGCGAATATAGACCGGCTCCACGTAGAGCAAGCCACCGTTAAATGGCAACGAAAGTAGGTTCCCGAGCTCAACTTCAGATCCACCTCGGCGCAGCAAAGACAATTGAGAACTAACCAAGGGATCAGACTCGAAGTTGTTCTGCACCTGTTGCGGGCCTGGGATGGTGGTATTACTCGGCAATTGCAGCACTCTGATTTTGCCGTAACCCTCACCCGGAGATGAATCTGCTGCCATGAATGCAGCAAGAGTCTGGCGGCGCTGCGGTGCGAATGTTGTAGTCAGCGAGAACGCTGGGCCACTTTGATCTGGCATTTGCAAAGTTAGGTAATAGGGCGGTTGGAAAACTTGCGCCGGCGAAACCGTTGGATCAAAGGGCACAATCCACACATCGGTGCCGTTATAAAAAGTTGCCGGATCGGTTACGTGATAACGGCTGAGGATGACCCGCTGCACCTTGAAGATGTCTTGCGGGTAACGCACGTGATTCATTACTTCAGCAGACATGTCCGAGACCGGGCTAACAACACCCGGGAAAGCCTTCATCCAAGTTTGTAGTACTGGGTCACTTGGCTCCCAAGCGTAAAGGGTGACAGTGCCGTCGTAGGCATCAACCAGGGCTTTGACCGAGTTGCGCATGTAGTTCAGTTGGTCTTGTGGTAGTAACCCAGATGACACTGTTCGCGCGCCGAATGAATCACTTGTGGCATCGGCAAGGGATACCCGACTGGAGTATGGGTACTGGTTAGAAGTCGTATAAGCATCAATCACCCATTTGATGCGTCCGTCAGCGACAACCGGATAAGGATCCTGATCCAAAGTTAGCCAAGGGGCGACTTTCTCAACTCGCGTTATTGGGTCACGGTCCCAAAGAATGCGCGAGTCCGCGTTAACCAAGTCCGACAGCAAAATATTGCTGTCTTGGAATTTGGTTGCGAAAACCAATCGGCCCAGAATCGATCCCATCGGCACACCGCCGGTGCCTTCGTAAGTATTTGTCTTTTGGCCGGTCGGGCTTGCATCGTCTGGGTAATCAAGTTCGCGTGGCTCAGCCCCGGCCGGTGCCCCGACGATGCTGTAGCTAGGAGACAACTCACCGAAGTAGACGCGTGGTTGATCGACTTGCAAGTCACCCTTGGATGGGATTTCGCTCTCAAAGAAGTCAGGCTGCCCATTGCTCAGCGCCGTGTTGTCGTAGGCCGACACAAATCCATAACCATGGGTATAGACAGCGCGATCATTTGTCCAGTTGCGCTGACCGTCAGGGATGCCGGCAAGGTTAATTTCTCGCACCGCAACGACCGCACCGCGTTGTTCCCCAGAAATATCGTAGCGGTCAATATCAAGTTTGTTATTGAATGAGTAGTACCCACGGATCTGCTGCAGTTGGTTATAGGTGGGCGAGACGACCGCTGGGTCGAGGAGTCGAATATTATCCAGTGTGCCCTTGCTCGCGACGATTTCGTCTTGCGAGGGAGGCTCAACGGTGCCGGCGTAATCCGCAACGGCCACATCATTGATGCCGTAGGCATCTCGCGTGGCATTAATATTGCGCTCGATATAAGGCTGCTCTTTGACGAGTTCACTCGGGCGCACGGTGAATTGCTGAATGATAAACGGGTAGAGCGCACCCACTACGATCGTGGTCAAAAGCATCAACCCAAGGCCTAGGGTCGGAAGCACCCAAGAGCGCCGAAAAATATTCACGATGAACAACAGCGCCACAATGATCGCCACGAAAGTCAAAATATTCAACGACGGCAAGACCGCGTAAACATCTGTGTATTTGAGCCCCGTGAAACCGGTTACCAGAGCTTGGCTTTGGGTCGCTAGTGAGAAGCGATCAAACCAGTACGCCACCGCCTTGAGCAGCAAAATAATCGCAATGATTGTTGAAAGTTGCACCTGGGCTGCCGGGGTCGCGCGGTCACCGCGGGGCTGCACCCGCAAGCCGCCATAAAGAAACTGCACCGCTACCGCGGTAACGAGCGACAACAGGGTTACGGCAAACCCGAAATCGAGCAGGTAGCGAATAAAAGGCAGTGTGAACGTGTAGAAAGACAAGTCGAGCCCGAATTGCGGATCGACGATGCCGAACTCGGTTGCATTTCGCCAAAGTAAGAATGTTCCCCACTCCGAAGCCCCCGCAAGCCCAGCCATCAAGCCCAAGCCAGCGGCCGCGGCGAACATTATCCGCTTGCGGTAGGGGTCAATCCCAAGTCGATAGCGTTCAAGGCTAGCTTGATCTGGAGTCATTCCACGAAATGTTGGGCGGGTGCGCCAAGCCCACCACATGACCAGCATGACTACCAAGGCCATCGCCAGCCCGAACACAAAGAACAAAATCGTTCGCGTTTCAAGGGAGGTGGTGAATACCTGAGTCTTCTGCACCGACTGGTACCACAACCAATCGGTGTAGAACCCGGTAAAAAGTACAAATGCGAGGACAAGTAAACCCAAAATGATCAAAGTCGGAAGCAGCACTCCCCCGCGACGTCGGGGGCCTTCCGCTGAGGCTCCCTCGGAACGGCTCATGCCCGGCGCATTAAAAGTCATGTTAAGAATCTACGGCATTGACCGGGCACGCAGAAACGGTGCCTCCGCTAGTCCAGGTTTCCACGGCCTTAACCGCATCGGTCAACGTCGTGATCGGGGTAACGGTCAAGCCATCAGGGACGAAACCTGCCGCCTCTTTGCAATGCTTCGCCGGGATCAAAAAAAGTTCGGCTCCAGCCCCGCGGGCCCCGGCCAACTTCTGCCGAATACCCCCGATAGGGCCGACGGTTCCATCTGGCGACATGGTACCCGTGCCGGCGATATGCCGGCCCTGCGCCAAATCACCAGGAGTCAGTTTGTCGATGATGCCAACAGCGAACATCGTGCCGGCGCTCGGGCCACCAACATCTTGAAGGGTGAAGTTAATGTCGAACTCTGCCGCATAGAACATGCCAACACCGATTCCGATATACGGAGTGCCTGGTTTATCTGGATTGTCAGCAGAAGTCACCGAAACGCTCTCGGCCTCACCACCGCGATCAATCGCAAATTCAAATTCGGTGCCAACCGGGCTTGACTGCACACTCTCACTAACGTTCTTCGGCTCAGTAACTTCGACGCCGTTGAGTGACAAGATCTGATCTTTGGGGAGAAGGTCGTTCGCAGCTGGCGTATCGGAGTAGACCGCGGTAACCACAACTTCAGTCTTAAGCGGCAATTTTAAGTAATTCAAGGCCGCTGCGATTGCATCTGATTCTGAAGTGTTAAACAGCATCGCTTGGCGTGTTTTTACATCTTCACCTGATACGTCATCTGGATAAATAAGTTCACGCGGCACCACCGCGTCAGCTGAATTGAACCAAGAAGCCATCGCGTCAACAAAAGTTAAACCACCTCGCGGGCCGCCCGACTCCATCACGGTTGTCATATCAAAGCTGCCGGTCGTCGGGTAGGTCTGGGTGCCGGTGATTTCGATAACCGGTGAGCCGTCAACCTCACCTACCACGTTGTAGGTCGGCCCTGGAGACATTTTCACGAAAGGGACGGGCAGCAATAGGGCCACCGAAACGAGAATCAACAAACTAGCGGCACTCATAGCTAAGGCGCGGCCGCGACGAGGCTCCTTAATGACGCTGCCCTCGTGGGGATTTACTTGGGGGGCTTCGCTCACTGGCCTAGCCCGCTAGGTCGTTGGCCTTCAGAGCCCGGAATTGGGTTTTGCTTTGGCATTGGACGTTCCATCGCATCATTTAATCGGCGCAGGTTTTCCATCGCATCAGCGGCTTGGGTGGGCTTGGCTGGACGACTGCGTAAGGCCGCCCAAGCGACGGCTAAAATCGTGGCAGCGAACGGAATAAGCCACCAAGCAAGATTTGACACTCCCCAAGACTACGTCAAGGCCTCGAAAGGGCGAAAAGCGAAACCTCCGGGGCTCACAGTGCAGGTCCACCTTCCCCTTGCGGACCTGCACCCGTTATCCCGGAGGTTTCGACATCAGCAACTTATCGCCAGCGCAAGTGCGCGTCACCAATTTGCTCAGAGTTGCTCCTGCTGCCTGTGGATTAACCTGGGGACTAACTGTGAATATGGCCAGCGCGCCTGTGGAAATGCGGTGCATAGAGCTGTGGATGAACCTGAGGATGGTTCTCACAAAGGTGAAATTCCCTGAGTAAAAAGGACTTCACCAGTTGTGGATAAAAAGTTTATTACGAAAAGCCTACTGTTTACCTGCCTGCTAGCGGCCGTCCACCTACCTAAGGCTCAACTCAATCAGCCGTCGCACACTTAAATCTAAGTCCGAAGGCAAGTGATCGAAGGCGAACCAGCGCAAATCATCAGATTCAGCACTCATCACAGCGGTTGCGGTATTTGGCACCAAGGCAAGGTATTGCACGTCCAAGTGCTCACTTTGTGCACCGGCACATGGCACCGGATGTCGATCAAGACAGATTGGCTCTGCGCTGATTCGGATTTCGTTGATTCCACTTTCTTCAATTGCCTCGCGCAATGCCGCAGCACGCAGTGAAGTATCACCGGGCTCAATGTGACCCCCAAGTTGCAACCACCGACCAACCTTGGGATGCAAGGTGAGCAGGACCCGCTGCTTTTGCTCATCCATCACCAGCGCACTTGCAGTGAGGTGGCCAACTCGACATTCACGCCACACTCCGTCCGGGTGCGCATCTAAGAAAGTTAGGTACTCATCACGCCGCACTCTTTGCACATCATCTGGCGGGTTCCAAGAACTCAAAGTCGAGTACGCGTCAGCCCACATCAGGTTCATTACTGCGTTCAATAAAGCCGAGTGGGTCTTTTAGATCGTCAGCGCCGGGTAGTAAATCGGGGTGACCCCAAAGCGCGTCACGATCATCGAGTGACCCCATACTGCGCACCGCAGCAAACAAGGTTGCGGCCTCGCGAAGTGATCTTGGCCGTAGCTCCATACCGACAAGTGTTGAGAACATCTTTTCGGCCGGCCCGCCAGCGGCACGACGACGGCGCATAGTTTCGCGCAATGCCATTGCGCTCGGCATCCGATTCGCAATAGCAATGTCAACAACATCGTCAACCCAGCCCTCAACCAGTGCCAATAGAGTCTCTAGGCGGGCGAGAGCCGCGCGTTGCTCATCGGTATCGGCTGGTTGTAGTAGCCCCGAAGCCATTAATTGCTGCAAGGCCTCCGGGTTACTTAAGTCAACGCCGTCCATTGCCTCACCAAGTCGCGAAGAGTCAACGCGGATGCCACCGGCATACTCTTCAATCGCCCCAACCAGCCGCGGGCGTAGCCAAGCAACATGCGCGAAAAGGCGTTGGTGCGCTGACTCTCGAAGGGCAAGATAAAGCCTTACATCATCTGCCGAAACTCCGATACCTTCGCCAATCAAGTCAATGTTGTTCGGTAATAGTGCGCAAGTTGCCTCGGCCGTTAGTGGGATTCCGATATCACCGGCGCCAACAACCTCTTGTGCTAGCGCAGCCAGTGACTGCCCGAGCTGCATGCTGAAAGCAGCTGCACCAAGTTGTTGCACCATGCCCATCATCGGGCGGAGCATTGCCGCCATTTCAGCGGGCACACCACCGGGGAACATCCCGCGCAACTGCTCTGGCAAAGCTGCAGTTAGCTCTTCTGGCGATAACCCTTCGGCTTCTGGCGCGGAATCTGTCAAAACCTGTTGCATTTGAATGGCAATCGGTTCGATGTAGCGCTGCCACATCGGTAACGTGGCTTCGAACCACTCTGATCGGCTCCAAGCTCGCGGCGGCGAAGCGACAGCTGGGAATGCGGTTGCTTCATCAAGCCACAAGTCTGCAAGTCGCATCGATTCGACAACCGCGCGCTGCTGAGCGTCAGCAATAACAGGATCACCGGCCGTAGTCAGAGTCTTTCTGGCAATCTCACGCACAATCGCCCAGTTGACCGGTCCACTACTTGGGTTTTGCATCATCTGGCCC
>JBIIOU010000145.1:0-5628 GCA_044336815.1 Candidatus Nanopelagicales bacterium
CTCCCTGTTGTACGTGCTTTGAGGGTAATGAAGAGTAGCACCCTTTCCTACCGCTAGGTGGGGTGTTTAAACCCTGCTGCTGGCCCCTGACCGCTGTTGGTGTGGGGCCAGTTGTAAACGGAGAGTGAACTCGAACGCCCCAGGTGGTCTAAGTCTTAGTGGCCCCAGCGCTGGCCAGGTGTCACTGGTAGCGGGGGTAATGGGGAAAGTGCCTGACATCTTTTTCTACGGCCGTGCTTATTGCCTTTTGCCCGGTTTGGTGTTCCAATTAAGTCAGCGGCCCATCTTGGCGCCGCTAGCGTTTCCACAGTTACTGACGCAAAGGACGTAAACCTGATGCCAAATATTGATATTGCTACCCCAGCAAGTTCAGCGTCAACCGATCGTCTCGCACTCGGTGTTGGTTGGGTGCGGCCCGGTGTGGCCGGTATCGGCGGCACCCTAAACCCCTCATACCCCTTGTGTTCGGAATGCGGCTGGGGAAATGCGTGCTTTGAGGCTAATGAAGAGTAGCACCGTTCCCTACCACTAGGTGGGCTAACAAAACCCCTTAGCATCAAACGTTGAACCGAAACTCGACCACGTCGCCATCGGCCATGACATATTCCTTGCCTTCGATGCGAACTTTGCCCTTGGCCTTGGCTTCAGCCATCGAACCAGTTGCCACTAGGTCATCGAAGGAGACAACTTCAGCCTTGATGAAGCCCTTCTGGAAGTCGGTGTGGATCACGCCGGCTGCTTCTGGCGCCGTTGCACCCACCGGGATCGTCCAGGCACGGGCCTCTTTCGGTCCGGCGGTCAGGTAAGTCTGCAGACCCAAGGTGGCAAACCCTACGCGCGCTAACGCATGTAATCCTGATTCAACCTGACCGACAGACTGCAACAACTCAAGTGCTTCGTCATCTGGCAGTTCAACAAGTTCTGCTTCGAGCTTGGCGTCAAGGAAGACGGCCTCCGCTGGTGCAACTAGGTCACGCATCCTCTGCTGAAAAGCAACGTCGGCAAGTTCTTCTTCATCAACATTTATCACGTAAAGAAATGGCTTAGCGGTTAGCAAGAACAACTCGCGCAGTGGCGCAGTATCGATACCCGATGCAAAAATGGTTGTGCCGCCATCCAGCAGTGCCCGCGCCTCTTGGGCGGCAGCAAGGTTCGCGGCTTTCGATTTATCGGTACGTGCTTCTTTTTCCAACCGCGGGATGGCCTTGTCGAGTGTTTGTATATCAGCCAAGATCAATTCGGTATTGATGGTCTCCATATCCTCTTCGGGAGACACCCGACCTTCGACGTGCACCACATCATCGTCGTGAAATGCCCGGAGCACCTGGCATATGGCTTCTGATTCGCGGATATTGGCCAGGAACTTGTTTCCGAGGCCGGCGCCTTCGCTAGCACCTTTGACGATGCCGGCGATGTCGACGAAAGTCACGGCTGCTGGCAACTCGCGCTCAGAGCCGAAGATCTTGGCGAGGACACCAAGTCGCGGATCAGGCACGCCCACGACACCCGTGTTCGGCTCAATGGTCGCGAATGGGTAGTTGGCGGCCAGCACGTCGTTTTTGGTAAGCGCGTTGAAGAGTGTCGATTTGCCAACATTTGGGAGTCCGACAATGCCAATAGTTAAAGCCACGTGCTTCACCCTATGCGCCGGGCACCGGGGCCACTTCCCATGGCCCATGGAATCTGCTGAAAAGCGAAGGTAAAGGTGTCGAAACCAAGGAATGTCAGACCCTGCTGGGACCCTTAAATCATGACTAACTCACTTCCCGCACTCGCAGCAGTCATCATCACCATCGGGCTCGTACTGGCCCTGGGCATTGCCGTTGGCGCCGCAGCCGCCGGCCGCATGGCCCGGCGCTCGGGCCCGGCTACCGCCGAATGGCAGTCAGCTCTGGCCCCGGTCACCGCCTCCCTAGGGGCCCTTGCCGAACAGGTCGCACGGCAAGAGCGACAAGCCACTACCGGCCAAGTCGCCTTGCGCACTGAACTCACTACACAACTAGGCCAGCACGTGCTGACGCTGCAGCGCTCAACCGAGGAGGTGCGGCGCGAAGCCTCGCGGCTCGCTGCAGTTCTCGGGCGCACCGGCGCGCGTGGGCGCTGGGGTGAAATGCAGTTGCGTCGCCTTGTTGAAGCCGCCGGGATGCTCGAAAGAGTTGACTTCGATGAGCAGTCCACCCACAAAGGTGACGACGGTGCACTACGCCCTGACATGGTAATTCGACTTGCCGGCGATCGCTCCATCGTGGTTGACGCCAAAGTGCCCCTTGCCGCATTTCTCGAAGCCGAACAGGCAACAGATGAGGCCACGGTTGAACAGTATTTGCGCCAGCATGCCGCTGACTTAATCCGCCACATCGACTCACTCCATGGCAAGGATTACCGCCGGCACGTGCCACAGAACGCAGAGTTCGTGGTCCTGTTTCTCCCATCAGAGTCACTCCTTGAAATAGCACTACAGATGCGTCCTGATCTCCTGGACTATGCATTTAGTCGCGATATCGTGCCGGCCACTCCAACCACGATGTTCGCGCTCATGCGCACCGTTGCACTGACCTGGCGCCAAGAGCGGCTGGCCAAAAATGCCGAGGAGATCTCCCGGCTTGGGCGCGACCTGCATTCGCGCATCAGCACTTTGGCCCAGCATTTCGCCAAAGTTGGCACCGCCCTTGACTCCGCGGTCGGGCACTACAACAAAGCCGCAGCCTCACTTGAAACGCGCGTCCTGGTCACCGCCAGAGCTTTTAATGAGTATGGAGTGAGCGATGACGAACTCCCCGAAGTCACCGCGGTCACCCAGCAAGCTCGCGTCTTAACGGCGCGGGAGTTCATCGGCGACCCGGTGACCACAAATCACCTGGCTAGTTGAGTAACGTACATCCGTGAGCGACGACATGAACCCTGCCGAGGACCAGGCGTACAGCGCCTTGTTCCGACCGGTTGAAAGCGTGCCGTCGGCACCGGTTGACCGCCCGCCGTCGACACCCGCTGACACCGGACGACTCTTTCGCACCAACCGGGCCGAGACTCAAGCGGTGGCGATTGTCGCACTTGGCACCGATCAAGTGTCCAAATTGCGCACCCTGCAGGTAAGCAGCAATGAGGCGCCGCTGAATCCGATCACACCCACACCCCTTGCTGGGCTGCTACCACCAACCTCCAGCCACGTCGCACCAGCTGTCATTGCGATTACTCCCGACGCGCAATCACCAGCCGTAAGAGTGCTCGATGAACCGAACGGGCGTAAAGCCCGCCGCAGTTTCCGCAATTCAGATTCCGCACCACGTGTTCGCGGGCTTCGCCCAGTCGGCGTTTACGCGGTGGTCATTGTAGCCACCTTGCTTTTTGGCCTCGTCGATGTATTCGTCGGTGGCGCCGGCCTAGGTTTGGTTACCGGGCTGGGTCTGCTGATCTCAAGTGCATTTGCAGCATTGACCGTCCGCACCGGTGATCTAGCCGTAGCCGTTATCGCACCGCCGATTGCATTCTTCATCGCTGCAATCACCATTGGCCAAATCGGTGTCACCATCACCGGAGGCGCGCTCATCGGCCGCGGCGTAACGGTGTTCTTCACCCTCGCTGATAACTGGCTCTGGGTTATTGTCTCAACCCTGCTAGCCCTGGCCATCGTGATCGTACGCGCACAGCGCCGCTGATCTAGTTATTAGGCTTTTGCTTGCTGAGCCGCCTTAAGATCGCGACGCAACTCCGGCGGCAACGAGAA
The DNA here is from genome assembly GCA_044336815.1 of Candidatus Nanopelagicales bacterium. Classification (GTDB taxonomy): domain Bacteria; phylum Actinomycetota; class Actinomycetes; order S36-B12; family S36-B12. Next base: position 3,725 of record JBIIOU010000145.1, read on the forward strand.
GATTAAAGTCTCTTCGGCGGTTTTCACTACTTCAACCGACCCATACCCGCGAGCGGCCAGCCAGGCCAGCACTTCTTCCACAAGTTGCTCGGGTACCGAAGCACCGCTGGTAACTCCGACGGTACTTGTTGCGGTGAACCACTCCTCCTGCAACTCAGACGCATCATCTACCCGATACGAATTCTTGGCACCTGCATCCAAGGCGACCTCAACCAGACGCACTGAATTCGAAGAGTTCACAGAGCCAACAACAATAACAACATCACACTGTTCAGCCATAGCTTTTACGGCTAGCTGGCGATTTTGGGTGGCGTAGCAAATATCGTCGCTCGGTGGGCTAAGTAAATTCGGAAACCTTGACTTCAAAACATCGACGGTCGCCATGGCTTCGTCAACAGATAATGTTGTTTGCGAAAGCCAAATCAGCTTCGATGAATCAGCCACCTCAACTGTGGCTGCCTCGTTAGCGTCTTGCACAACCGTGATGACGTCAGGGGCTTCACCGGCCGTACCCACGACCTCCTCGTGATCGTTATGTCCGACTAGCAGGATTTGAAAGCCTTCGTTGGCGAACCGCTTTACTTCGGCATGCACCTTCGTAACGAGTGGGCAGGTGGCATCGATGGCTTTCAAATCCCGCTCAGCGGCTTCTGCATGCACACTCGGTGCTACCCCGTGCGCCGAGAAAACCACGGTTGAGCCCTCGGGCACTTCATCCAACTCATCAACGAAAATGGCACCGCGCCCTTGGAGATCTTGGACAACATGCTTGTTGTGAACGATCTCCTTACGCACATAAACCGGGGGGCCATAAAGCTCAAGCGCTTTTTCGACGGTAACCACAGCGCGATCCACACCGGCGCAATAGCCGCGTGGGGAGGCAAGCAGAATCTTCTTAGTCGGGTTATCCACCCCTCCATCGTACGAGGCGGAGGTTAACCCTGCTTAGGCTGCTGCTGGCAAAGGAGGCCAAATGGCACTGCAGACCACCCCGGAGGAACCGGCGGCAGTCCGCACTGTCTCGCGCGCGGTTGCCGAGTGGGTTGGGCGCCTCGGGGCAATCTGGATCGATGGCCAGGTCGCCGAGTACCGCCCGCGCCCTGGCGCCCGGCAGTTCTATTTGACATTGCGTGACCCCGACGTCGAGATGTCGATCACCATCGTGGCCGACGCGAAAGTTCTCGGCGCCGTGGAGCCACCGGTAGCAGCCGGGCAACGGATCATCGTGTTCGCGCAGCCAGAGTTCTATACCGGCAAAGGGAGCCTGCAGTTTCGGGCCAAGCAAATTCGCGCTGTCGGGATCGGAGACCTCCTAGCCCAACTCGAGCGCCTGCGCGCCTTGCTCGCCGCCGAAGGGCTGTTCGCAGCGGAGCGGAAGAAACCGCTGCCGTTCCTGCCCCGAAAGATCGGACTAATTTGCGGACGCGGAAGCGCCGCGATGCACGATGTCACAGTTAATGCCTCCGAACGTTGGCCCGGTATTGAGTTCGAGATCCGCGAGGTCGCGGTGCAAGGTATGCAATGCGTACCCGAGGTGATCGGAGCTCTACAAGACCTCGAAGCAGTTGTTGGGGTTGACGTCATCATCATCACGCGCGGCGGCGGCAGCGTCGAAGATCTACTCCCATTTAGTAATGAGAGTTTGGTTCGAGCGGTCAGCGATTGTCGCACACCAATTGTCAGTGCCATCGGCCATGAGCAAGACGCTCCACTCTTGGATTTTGTCGCAGACCTACGCGCATCAACCCCAACCGATGCCGCCAAACGGGTAGTGCCATCACTAGTTGAGCAGGAGTCGATAGTTAATGGGCTGCGCAATCGCGCAAGGGTGTCGGTGGCAAATCAATTCGAACGCGAAGCCACGCAGATTCGCGACCACCGCCGCCGGATGACCACGGTGATTA
>JBIIOU010000009.1:0-27803 GCA_044336815.1 Candidatus Nanopelagicales bacterium
AAGACCGAGCCAGCGCACATCGCGGCGTAGTGAGATAAGTAAAAACACGCCAAGAATGCCTAATGCTGAGGTAATCGAGAACTCGTACATATTGCCCCATGGCACTCGCCCCGCCCACACTCCGCGCAACACCACTCCAGCGAGCAGCACCACAAATCCCAACCAGGTCAAGGACATACCGATATTTGCCGAACGTCTACCCGTTTGGCCATCGGGCGGTGTGCCTCCGGCCGACGTTGTTAACACCGGCGACTTGGTTAACACGGCCGTACTGCCTACTGAATTTATCTCGGGCGGCGCAACTGGCACTTCTGTGAGCCGGCGTCGACCAGAGGCAAATGAGATCGCAAAGGACACCATTGCAAAAGTCAAGGTAACCATTGCGGCATATACCGCCGCATTGCTCGCCGCGGCCAATTGCGTCGCGCTCACTTTTGCTCCCTCGTTTCGCCAGTAGATCTTGCCGACGCAGTGTCCGGCAAATTGCTGACGGCACCGCGAATCAATTCTAGTTCACCTGGCAGATCAGCAGATTCAATGCGCGCCAACCCCGCAAGGTGAACCACCGTAACTCCCTCAGAATTAGTCGTCGCAGTGATCCAAACTCGACGTCTTCGAATAAACAGCGTCATTAATAAACCGGTGATTGCAAGTACCGCTCCTAGTAAAGCAATCTCCTTCCCCGGGTCGAACGCGATCTGAAATGACGCCCAACGCTCAAAGCCTGTGAAGGCGATAGACCCAGAACCATCGGGAAGCGTCCAAGTTTGACCTTGGCGCAAAGCTACGATTCCGATCTGCTCCATGGCCGCGGTATCTAGTCGGTACACACTTTGAGGGGCCCCACTGTCTAACCCCATATCGCCGCGCCAGCCCGACATGAAAACGGCAGGATCATCAGGCCCCGGGAAAATGGAAATCGGCCCGCGCAAGTTATTCGACGCTGCCGTTGGTACGAAAATCCCCTGGAAACCCAACTGCGGGTCTGAATCCGGGATTTTCACCACTCCGGTTGAAGTAAAATTGCCATCCTGCGGCAAGAAGACGACGGAGTCATCAAATATGACCTCACCCCTCGCATCACGCACTACAAAATGCGATGAATAGCCATGACCGACCAAAAAGACTTTGGCGCCATCGATCTCAAGTGGAGTATTGACTTCGATGCGAGCATTCTCAGCATCGGCGCCCGGTAACCGCCGATAAGTCACATCCGCTTCGAATAGTTTCGGCGCACCCCGCTGGGCCTCACTCCTATCGAATTCAACATTGAACTTGTCGAGGGTGAACGAGAACGGCGAAAGCCGCGATGCCGCGGTGAATCGCCCACCGCCCCAAGCGTCATATTGGGTCAAAGTATTGGAAAACCCTTGCCCCGTGCGAACGATGACATTGCCTTTCCAGCCAAAAAGACCGCCAAGGGCGATAGCAACCAAGATCAAGATTAGTGAGAAATGGAACAGCAGGTTTCCAGTCTCGCGCAAATAGCCCTTTTCGGCTGCAACGGAGTTTTCGGCTGTCAGCAGGCGCCAGCGTCTACCTGCTAAATACTTTTGGCCCCTTGCTAAAACTTCATCCGCGGAGGCGCTCACTTCGAATGACATCGACTCTGGCAGACGCAACAGATTGCGTGGCGCCGGTGGTGGCGGGGCAAACATTGCTCGCCAATGCACCTTCGTCCTAGGTAACACGCAACCAATCAGCGAGATGAATAGAAGTAAATAAACAGCCGCGAACCATGGTGAGGAATAGACATCGAAGAATCCAAGGGCATCGAAAATGGGGCCGGCTGTTGGACTGTCAGCAATCCATTCATTGACGCGCAACGGGTTGTTACCTCGCTGCGGAAAAATTGATCCAGGCACACTTGCGATTGCCAGCAAGAAAAGCAAAATCAAAGCGGTCTTCATGCTGGTTAACTGGCGCCAGGTATAACGAAGGAATCCAAGTGCGCCCATGGGTGGCAAGACCGGTGCCTGTTTGGACATCTAAAGCACCGTCTCAAAAGTTGGAACCGAAGTGCGGAGCCAAATCGTGAAATCCGTCCAGACTCCTGTCACTAGAAGCACCCCGACAATAACTAACATGCCCCCACCGATGCGCATCACTAACAGGTAGTGACCTTTGACCCAAGCCAGTGCGCGAGCGGTTCGGCTGAACAACACAGCGAGTAAGACAAAAGGCAGCCCGAGGCCCAGGCAGTAGACAAATGACAGCAAGGCGCCGCGCAGTGCGCTGGCTTCGGTGAAGGCTAGGGTCTGCACTGCAGCAAGTGTTGGCCCAATACATGGGGTCCAACCCAAACCGAACAACACCCCAAGCATTGGTGCGCCAGCAACCCCCCAGTCTGGCAGTCGGTGAATGCGCCACTCGCGTTGCAGCCCTGGGATCAAACCCATAAAAGCCAGCCCCATGATGATGACCATAACCCCAAGCACCCTGGTAATGACATCTTGATATTGCAGGAGGACCGAACCTACGCCACCAAAGAATGCTCCAAAGGAGACAAAGACCACACTAAAGCCGAGGACGAAAAGCACACTGCCCAGCAGCATGCGACTCTTACGCCCGTCGGCAAGTTCGGCTCCGGTCAAGCCGGTCATATACGACACGTACCCCGGGGCCAAAGGCAGCACACAGGGGCTAAGGAAAGCTATTAGGCCCGCGGCAAAGGCCACCGGAAAAGCAAATATGAGAGACCCACTTGCCATCAGGTCACCGATCACGGCTGCTCTTCCAAGAGTGGCTCGATCAGGGCGCGAAGGGAGGACTCACTTACCGTGCCGAGCGCGCGCGCCGCCACTCGGCCTTGCCTATCGATGATCAGGGTCGACGGAATTGCTTGCGGTGGCAAGGTGTCGCGAAACAACAATTGCAATTGCCCATCGGTGTCGATGAGGCTGGGATACGTCACCTTGAACCGATTGACGAATGCCTCTGCAGACTTCGGTGAATCCCGGGTATTGAGCCCGATGAATTGCACATCTTGGCCAGCAAACTTCAACCAGGCAGCTTCGAGGGCCGGGGCTTCGGCTCGACATGGTGCGCACCATGAGGCCCAAACATTTAGTACTACCACCTGACCTTTAACCATGCCCAGGTCAAAGGTGCCCCCCTCAACGGTGGGGCCAATAAGAGCAGGTGCTGGCTGCCGCCCCGCTACGGGCAAAACCACGATCGAACCATCGCCGGCCACGAACCCGGCATCAACTCCGGCGGGTGAAGCCGGCTCGCCACTACCGCATGCGGTGATTAAGAACAGCGTGCTTCCAGCGATGAGCGGCAACACGAATCGGAGAATGCTGCGGTGCATCATGGCAGCTATGCGCCGGCTACCTTGCTGGCCTTCGCCAGAAGATCACGTGAGGGCTCGGTATAGGTGATCGCTACCAGGTCGTCATTTTCATACGTCAACGAAGTTAGTGAAGCAAGTGTGCACTGCCTGCTACGCGGGTCATGCCAAAGCCGGCGGTCTTCGGCAGCGAGGCGTGCCACCCAAATAGGTAGCTGATGGCTGACCAAAACCGCTTCGTGGCCGCGAACTTGGTCACGTGCCGCATGCACCGCAGCGGTCATGCGCGAGGCCACTTCGTCATATGGCTCACCCCAGGATGGACGAAATGGGTTCCAGAGGTGGCGCCACGTCTTTGGCTGTTTCAACACTCCATCACCGACGCTCACCCGCTGACCCTCAAAGATATTGTCAGCTTCAATCAGCAATGGCTCAGTTTGAATAGTTAATCCGTGCTTTGCCGCAATGGGCTGCGCGGTTTGCTGAGCCCGCTCCATCGGCGATGCGATAACAGCGGTTACGTCGTTGTTGGCCAAGGCCGCTGCCGCTCGCGTTGCCATCACCTGCCCAAGATCAGAAAGGACATAACCTGGAAGGCGGCCATAGAGGACACCTTCTGGGTTGTATACCTCGCCATGCCGGAGCAGATGTACAACAGTTCGCTCATCGCCACTCATGCGAGCCACTCTAAGTTACGTGACTTTGCGGCGCGCAGCGGTCCGTCGCCGACTCGGGCGCCAACTGCCTTCACCGGATTCGAGAGCTGCTTCGCGTAGTACCTCTCCATGAGCCGCAACCGCCTCGACCAACCCGTGCAGGGTGCTGGTGCCGGCGAGTACGTCAACGCGCAGGCCGTGCTCCTCGGCAGTCTTGGCGGTCTGCGGGCCAATACACGCCACGATTGTGGTGTGGTGTGGCTTGCCCGCGATGCCAACGAGGTTGCGCACCGTGCTGCTAGAGGTGAAAAGGACGGCGTCGAAACCACCGGTCTTGATGGCTTCGCGCACCTCGGCGGGCGGGGGCGCTGCCCGCACGGTGCGATAAGCCGTGATGTCTTCGACCTCCCAGCCAAGTTCAGCCAAACCTGCAGCCAAAGTGTCGGTTGCAATATCAGCGCGGGGCAGGAAGACCCGGTTGATTGGATCGGTCAATGAGTCGTATATCGGCCAGTCTTCGAGCAATGCCCTGGTTGACTGGTCGCCGACCGGAACTAAATCCGGACGTACGCCGAATTCAATTAGCGAGGCCACCGTGCTGTCGCCCACCGCCGCTACTTTCAGGCCCGCGAAAGACCGCGCATCAAGGCCGTACTCATCGAGTTTTTCACGGATAGCTCTCACCGCATTTACCGACGTAAAACCAATCCACTCATAGCGACCGGAAACAAGTCCGTGGATTGCTCGGTCAATTTGCTGCGGGGTCCGTGGCGGCTCCACCGAAATCGTCGGCACCTCCATTGGTACAGCTCCATGCCCGCGCAGAAGTGACATGATCGAGCCGGTGGTGTCTTGGGTACGTGGGATTAACACGCGCCAGCCGAAAAGCGACTTAACCTCGAACCAATCCAATTTCTCGCGCTGTGCCACCACATCACCGACCACCACAATGCCAACACCAGTGAGTTTCATCAGCTTTGAAATATTGCCAATCTCACACAAGGTGCTGGCAATTGTTCGCTGATCAACAGTGGTGCCCCTACGAGTTACCGCGATATGAGTCTGTGGATCGGCACCGGCCTGCACCAGCATCGCTGCAATTTCAGCAACTTTGTCTGCGCCATTTAGCACCACAAGAGTGATGCGCGGGTTGACTAGGTCAGCCCAATCCAAGTCCTCGTCATGAGCGTCGACCACCCGAAATTGCCGAGTACGGCCACCGGTTAATCCAAATCCGGCATATGCCGGTATCCCGGTAACTTCGCTGACTCCAGGGGCAACCTCAAACGGCACCTTGGCTTTACGGAGCGCCGCCGCCTCATGAAGTAACGTACCGTCGACCACCGGGTCACCAGCGATGAGTCTTACGGTGCGCTTGCCATCTCGCGCAGCATTAACTATTAATTTGGCCCGCTCTACCTGGTCTAAGGGCGCACCTTCTTGATCAACCGCGATGATGACTTCCGCGCCGGCATTTGCGTGGGCATTGGCTATGTCAATAGCGTCAGAATCAACAATGACGACTTCAGCATCGCGCAGAAGTGCCGCCGAGCGAAGTGTCAGCAACTCCGGATCACCCGGGCCAGCCGCAACAAGCGCAACCGAACCGAGGCTCACCTTTTTGCGGGCCTTGGTAGTCGTATTCACAATGTCTCCTGGGCTGGTACTGATTGGCTCATTTGGTATCACTGGATTTTTGGGCTTGGTCATGCGTTCATCGCCTCCGGCTCATAGCCACGGCGTTGCTCGTGGAATGCGAGAATCTGCAATTCAACCGCTAGATCAACCTTGCGGACTTCAACTCCGTTAGGCACCTCGAGAACCACCGGCGCGAAATTCAAGATGCTACGAATCCCGGAGGCCACGAGCCGGTCACAAACCCCTTGGGCACAATCTGCCGGAGTCGCAATCACCCCGATTTGGGCTTTGGTATCGCCCACGATGGCCTCGAGTTCGGCAAGGGGGCGCACTTTCAATGCTACGAGATTGCCGAGCTCACTGGCCGCAATGCATTCGCCTACTACGTCAGGATGATTATCGACGAGGCCCACGATGGCGAAACCACGTGAAGTAAATCCCCGATAGGAAATCAATGCCCGACCCAAGTTGCCCACACCCACGATTACTACGCCCCAAGGTTGCGCGGAGCCCAACTCGCGGCTGATGTGGTAGGTCAGGTAAGAAACGTCGTAGCCAACCCCACGGGTCCCGTACGAGCCTAAATAGGAGAGGTCTTTGCGAAATTTAGCCGAACTGACCCCGCATTTAGCGGCCAATGCCTCAGAGGAAACCGTCTGCACCCCGGCCTCGCTAAGGGAGACCAACACACGGTGGTAAACCGGTAGTCGGGCTACCGTGGCATCTGGAATACCACGACCGGCCTCACGGGGACGACCTTTGCCGAGGGAGATTGACACGTTGCTCCTGCTGGGAAGCCCCGCCGCAGTCGACGAGGTGTCCTAAGGGTAGGCATTAGTTCCATACTTCACAAAGTTGAGCGGACACTGGTGTCCGATTATCGGGATAAGGCTCTGCGCAACCTATCCGGATCCACTCTCCAGAAATCGTGAACCTCCCCATCAATGAGCAACACCGGGATCTTCTCCCAATAAGAATCAAAGAGGGCAACATCCTCCAGCACTGAGACTTCATCCCAGGTAGTACCGGTCTCCGCGCACACCTGCTCAACGATTACCCGGGCCTCATCACATAGGTGGCATCCCGGCTTACCGACAATTGTGACGTTCATGAATGGTCAAGTGCGCGCATGTCACTCATCCCCATAAACCTCGCGAAGACGGCCTTTAGCTACCCTGCCGGTTGCCGAGTGTGGAAGCGCATCAACTACTCGAATCACCGATGGACACTTAAAACGCGCCAGTCGCTCGGTGCAGTGCGCAGCAACATCTGCTATCGAAAGTGCCTTGCCCGGCACTGCAACCACGAGCGCCGTAACCGCTTCGCCTGTCGCGTCATCAGGAACTCCGATCACGGCAACTTCAGCTACAGCCTCCATCGAATCAATGGTAACTTCAATTTCGCGTGGATAAACATTGAAACCACTAACCAAAATCACTTCTCGCCGGCGATCAACAATGTGTAGGTCACCGTCCGCGTCGAAGAATGCGATATCACCGGAGCGGAACCAACCGTCAGCATCGGACCCCCCAACCCCATCAGGCCAATAGCCACTAAAGACTGATGAACCTCGAACCCACATCTCACCCGGATCCCCTTCTTCGGCGTCGGATCCTGAGTCAGAACCTTCATCATGTACCAAACGCACCTGCACTCCGGGCAATGGCCGACCGACTGAACCGGGCTTGGGCACGCCCGATACCAAAGTTGTCGCGACAACCGGTGCGGTTTCGGTCATGCCATAGCCCTCAAAGACTTCTCGGCCGGTGGCCGCGGCAAACTCTTCAAAAACTCGCGGTGGCAAAGGCGAACCACCGCAGGTGAATAGTCGAACACCAGCAAGGGCTTCGCGGGCGCCGGGTACCTGAGACCACGCCTGATACATCCCCGGTACACCAGCCACGGTCGTGACCCCGTGCTTGGTGATGACTTCAAGGCTGCCAACCGGATCAAAGCGATCTAGTACTACGCAAGTTGCCCCGGCCGAGGCCGCTAAGCCAAGTGCGGCATTTAGCCCATAAACGTGGAACATCGGCAGTACGAGCAGTACTACATCACTGTGCTGCACCGCCGGTGGATCCTGCAAGGATTTAATCATCTCGACATTCGCACGTAGGGCGCCATGAGTGAGCATTGCCCCCTTAGGGCGCCCACTGGTACCTGCGGTAAAAAGCAGGAGTGCCAGAGCATTTGTAGGCGTGACTTGCTCAGCGAGTACCAGCCGCGAACCTGTTTCCAGGATTTCAAGCCAGTGCTTGCTCCCTAAGACGATTACTTCACAGGCCGCAAGGGAAGCCGTTGCCGAGTTGGAGGTAGCCGCCGTGCCTTCGTCTACAAGCAAGAGGCGCGCACCCGAATCGGCTATTAGTAGAGCGATCTCCGGCGAGGTGTAGGCGGGGTTGAGCGGCACAGCAACAAGGCCGGCACGCAAGATTCCGAAATATGCAACGACAAAATCAGCTGAGTTACCGAGAAGAACTGCTACCCGTTCACCAGCGTGCAAACCGCGCTGTATTAGACCGCACGCGAATGCATCAACCTGCGAATCAAGTTCTGCCCAAGTCACTATCCGATCTGCATCAATGACCGCAACTTGCGCTGGGTAATTGCGTGCCGAATTTCGGACAAATTCAGCCACGTTGGAGTTCGGTGTCATCCCAACTCCTCCCTCCAGGCCTGTGCAGGAGCCGCTCCCCTAGGTACGCTCAGCCTATGACGGCACAGGTTCCGCCCGCAGCGCCCACGGCCCAAACCGGAAACCTCGATGTGCTCTCGGCCTATCGCCGAGCCGGCCAGGCTTCGGCAAAAGCGGGCACGGAGTCGTCTAGCCCGCATGAGCATGCCTATAGCGCGGCATTCTTCGATCTCGACAACACAATCATCCGCGGCGCGAGTGTGTTTCACATTGCCGTCGGCTTAGCTAAACGCAAATATTTCACCATTTCGGAGATCGCTGGCTTCGCTGTCAAGCAAATTAAGTTTGTGGTGAGCGGGTCAGAGGATCTAGAAGATATAGCCTCGGTTACCGAGGCCGCTCTCTCTTTCGTGCAAGGAAGAAGTGTTGAAGAACTAAATGCTTTCGGTGAAACGATCTTCAACGAGAGCATGGTCGACAAACTCATCCCCGGCTCCTTGGCGCTAGCCCAAGCCCATCTTGACGCTGGGCAGCAAGTCTGGCTCGTAACCGCGACCCCGGTTGAACTAGCCACCATGGTGGCGCGACGCTTAGGTCTTACCGGTGCACTCGGCACGGTCTCGGAAGTCAAGAACGGGATATACACTGGCCGGCTCAATGGGCCCCCGCTGCACGGCCTGGCAAAAGCTGAAGCCATCAGATCTCTCGCGGCCCGCGAAGGCCTAGACCTCAGCGCCTGCTCCGCTTACTCGGATTCATCAAATGACATTCCAATGCTTTCAGCCGTAGGCAATCCCGTGGCGGTTAATCCTGACTCAACCCTGCGGGCGCATGCTCGCGAAAATAATTGGGTGATACGGGATTTTCGCCGGCGCGCTCAACTCAAGGAGTACTCCACGCCAAGTTTGTCAGCGGCAAGTGGCATTGCGCTCGGCTTGGCCATCGGCTATGCAATAGGCCGTCGCAAGCGCTAGCCGAACACCGAGGCCCGCTGCATTAAGAGCCGATAAAGAGTCTGCTGAATTTGCTCACGCACTTGATCGGTCAAGTCAAATACCAGCATCGGGTCATCGGCAGCATTTTCTGGAAATTGGTCGGTGTGAATTGGTTCACCGAAGTGAATGAACCACTTACTCGGCAGTGGGATCAATCCAAGTGGGCCAAGCAGAGGGAAAGTCGGCGTAATAGGGAAGTACGGCAAACCAAGTAGTCGAGCAACGACGGTCGCATTCGCGATCATCGGGTACGTTTCCTCGGCCCCCACAATGGCGGTAGGGATAATTGGGGTTTTCGTTCGAAGTGCCGCTGCCACGAAACCACCGCGACCGAAACGCTGCAGCTTGTAGCGTTCAGCAAATGGTTTACCAATGCCCTTGTAGCCCTCCGGCCACACACCCACAATCTCGCCATCACTTAAGAGGCGCTCAGCATCGGGATGGCAGGCCAAGGTATGACCCGCCTTTCGGGCGATCTCACCCAGTAAAGGGCTTTGAAACACTAGGTCTGATCCGAGCATGCGCAGATGGCGGTGGTTGGGATGCTCATCTAGGAGTGCCAACTGAGTCATAACTGCATCAAAGGCGATAACACCGGAATGATTCGCCACCACCAGTGCCCCGGTTTCCTCGGGTACATTTTCGAGGCCAGAGGCTTCAACGCGAAACCAAGACTTATAAAGCGGACGCGCCAAGGCCATCAATACCTTGTCGTTGAACTCTGGATCAAAACCAAAATCATCGACAGAATAATCTCCGGCTAGCCTGCGCTGCACGAATTCCCAGAACTCCATCAGTCGCGCCATTGCATCTGGCTCAAGTTCTGCAACAAGGCGCGGGACTACCGGGTCGTCTCCGTGAATCGGAATTACTTTTGCGTTAGGCAACTGACACCTCACGCCTAGCTAGAAAACTCGCAAATGCTTGAGGAGTTGAATACATCGGAGTGTGTCCAAAAGTCGTTTGGGCGAGGGAGGTGTCAAGTACCCTGCCATAAGTCAAGTAACGCACCTGTTCGGTCGTGAAATCAATTAGTCCAGCACTGCTAATGCTGCGACCAACCGGCATGAACAAAAACTCCGGAAGTGAAACGCGTTTGTGACCGGTCCGACGGATCGCCTGAGACAGCATCAAAATGCCACTGCCCGCGACATTGAAAGTCCCGGCATAACTACCCAATACTGCACGCTTAACGAATTCAAGGCCGTCATCTTCGTGAATGAATTGCAACCGAGCATCAAAACCCAACACCGTGGGAATGACGGGTAACGAAAAGTAAGTTGTCATCGCCGTATCTATACCAGGACCAATGAAGTTAGCGAACCGCAAAGTGGTCACAGCCACATCCGGCCGCCTTCGCGCAAAGCCGCGTACGTATCCCTCGACCTCAACCGAGTCTTTCGCCCACCCTGACCGTGGGGTATGCCGAGGCTGCATATCTTCGGTGAACATAGCTGGGTCTTTTGGTCCGCTTCCGTAAACCGAAGCCGACGACTTCACCACTAATGCCTTGACACTAGGGGTTCGCTGACAGGCCGCAAGTAGCTGCATCGTGCCGATCACATTTATTTCTTTCATGTTCGCCCGACCACCCGCCTGCCTCGGGGTAGCAATCACCCCCATGTGGACCACGGTGTCGACACCGGCCTCGCCAAGGACCTTGGCAATAACTGGGTTTCGGATATCGGCCCGGACGAACTGCATTTGCGGCAACTTCACTTTCGGCGGTACTACGTCAACGCCGATGACCTTGTCAATACTCGGATCCTTAGTAAGGATTCGGGCAATTTGCCCACCGAGGTAACGCGAGACACCGGTGACTAGGACCACGCGCCCCATGACCGACCCCCTAGCTTGCTGATCGCGGTGACTTGCTACCCGGCCCCGACTAGCCCTTGTTGCGGCGCTGAACTCTGGTACGGCGCAGCAGTTTGCGGTGCTTCTTCTTTGCCATCCGCTTGCGGCGCTTCTTTACCACTGAGCCCATGAAAAAATCCTCGCGTTCGTCGTTCGAAAAATGCGTTCAGGAATCCCAGGAACGCTCACTAGCAAACTCCAGCCTATCTGGAGCCTCAGGCGGTCTCCACGAAGGAGTCCCGAAGGTAGTCGTGGACGGCCTGCTCTGGCACCCGGAAGGAGCGGCCAACGCGGACCGCGGGAAGCTCACCGCCGTGCACCAATCGATAAACGGTCATCTTTGAAACCCGCATTACCGAGGCAACCTCGGCAACGGTCAGGAAGCGAACCTCGGCAAAGCCGCGGTCGACGTTGTTGGTCATTTTGCACCGAACTTTCTGCAGGCAGTCCGCCTCGGCTCCCCTGCCGAAGCGTGACCAGAGCACGAACACTAGTGGCACCCGGGGCCACAGGGAAAGGTGGTTTGCCAAATTGCTAAAAAATTGGGCCGCAGGGTGCACCAATCCGCCACTCGAACCCCCATTTGGGAGTTCAGCCTGCGGATCCTCGCGGTGGCCGCTGGCTTCAACAATTAGGTGCGTCCCGGCCCTCTGAACCAGCTCTGGCCACTCTTAGCATCGCAAACCGACCCTGGCCCAACTGACCACCGCTAACCGTTGGCTCAAGATTTAGCTAACTCCTGGCTTCGATCCCGTGCGGCTTTGATCGCAGCTACGAAAGCGTCAAGGACGTCCCGTTCTTGCAACACCGCGATCGCCGCCGCGGTGGTACCACCAGGTGACGTGACCTTGCCGCGCAAAGCCGCTGGCTCTTCGTGACCTATCTCAAGTAGGTGGGCTGCTCCGAGCAGGGTGTGCACCACCGCGGTTCGGGCATCTTTGGCACTTAGCCCAACTTCCTGCGCACCGGCCATTAGGGCCTCAGCTAGGTAGAAAACATATGCCGGGCCACTACCGGAAACCGCTGTTATTGCGTCCTGTAAATCTTCGGGAACCAAAATGACGGTACCCACTGATGCTAGGAGTTGCGCAGCTTGGGCGGAAGCAGACGCAGCGCAATTGGCACCTGCACTAATCCCGGTTACCCCAAGTTCAATTCGCGCCGGAGTATTTGGCATTGCCCGCACCACATTAGCTTGCGGGATTACTTCTTCAATTGACGAAGTCGTGATTCCGGCAGCGATGGAGATAACCAACGCGCCGTCGGCCACGCCAGCCGCAATCTCATTTACTACCCCGCGAATGTCCTGCGGTTTAACCACGATGATCACCACGTCGGCATCAATTACGGCGTCAGCGGGATCCGCAATGGTTACGCCAAACCGGTCAATTAGCTCAGCCGATCGAGCCGCCCGTTTCTCGGCCACCACGATAATCGGAGAAGGGTTCATTTGCTGCAGGCCAACGATTAACGCCTCGCCCATCACCCCACCGCCAAGGACCGCGATTCGTGTCACGCCATTTCCTTTCGATAAACGGTGATCAGGCACCTGGTAGCAGCGACCTGATCGCCGGGAGTAAACCGGTCGGTCTTTCGGCCAAGCCTCCCACGAGGCGGCCAAACCACTGCGGGCCGAACGGAATATAGACCCGAACCGCTTCACCCGCCTCGACCAACCGCTGCTGCAACCCCGAACTCCGGCCGTAATACATGGCGAACTCGTAGCTACCTTTCTCATGATGGAGTCGACCAGCGACCGTCTGGATGATCTCAATCAGGCGAGGGTCATGGGTCGCAAAACCCGATTCCGCATTAGCTCTCAACAGGGCTTTGGCGCAGCGAATATACGACTTGTCCACTTCTATCGCCTGTCCGAATCGATCAAGGGAGCCGGAGCTATGTGCCCCTTTAACAAGGCGCACTCGACCCCCGAAAGTTTCGCAATCGATTTCGGTACGCCTTAGCACTGACTGCAATGTCAATCCGACGTCGAACCCATCAGAACGTAATCCACTAACTAGATCAATGGTTTCATCAACTAAATCATCGGGGCCCATCCCGATCATTACATTTACTTGACTCGCCTGCGCCTGAATGCACAATTCTCTCAGTGGCGCGACTCTCGAATGTCCGCCAAATAGGAACTCGGGAAGAATCGCCACCTCGGAGATGCGCGCTAATGACGATGTCGCTAGCGCGCTCACGGCCATTGCGTAGTCAGCAAAGACCACGGCGCTATCAGACTCTTCGATGTCGCCGTTGACAGCGCGCTCCAAACTAATGAGACGTCCTGAGTCGGCCAAAAGTTGCGCTGCTTCAATTACATCTTCGACTTGCTCACCCCCGGCAACCCGGTGCACGAACTCCCGGCCAACCGGTGTACTTGCTATGAACGACCCGAGGGCATTGTTCTTGGCAATCTGCTCGAAGATACTACGAACTATTGGCACCAGATGACCTTATGGCTCCCCGGCCGCATCCTTGGCAGCAAGTGGCTGTGTTGGGTCGAGAAGGCGTTGGATAGTGGGTGCAACAAGTGCCACTACCAGCTCGTCGGTGGCTGAAGCAAGTGGCTCCACGTTCAATATCGATCGTGTCGCAGCCACCCCGGCAAGGTACGCAGTGATTAAGGCGCCACGCATACGCGCATCTGGAACGCCAATTGCCCCGACCACACGATCAAGCAAGGTCGCCTGTAGGTAGTCGGTTAGACCTCTAAGCTGCGCAACTCCGGCAGACTCACGTGCCGACTGCGCCAAATTGGTGGCGTCTTTGCGCACTTTCTCGTCGCCACTAAGTTGCAATGTTAGGCGCACCAAACGCTCACCCATGCCGTCAAGCCCCGGAGCAATTAATTTAGGGATGCTCGCTGACGGCTCAAATGGCACCCGAATGGCCGCTGCCAGTAATTGCTCTTTATTGGCGTATAGCGATCGAACAACCCCTGGGGCGACTCCCGCAGCCGCGGCCACCGTCTTGATTGTGGTGTTGGCATACCCTCGGGCGCCCAGTACCGCCCGAGCAGCACCCAGAATTGTGGAGGTGATGTCAGGCTCAGCCATGCCCATCACCGTACCGGGCGCAGGTGGTGACCGCCGCTTCGCAAGTGCCCGATCCTTTAACCTGCTGAAACCGTCAAAAAACCGTCAATAAATGACGGTTCGAGCAGGTACAAGGTCCAGCTCCGACATTGAATTGCCCGCCTGCGCAATTTTCGGCGACGCAGCGGCGCCTTCAGGGGCGATCAGGATAAGTGTTAAAGCCGTAGGTGCAATTTGGCAAAGGCAAGTGCCTCCGTTAGATCAATCTCGCGAATTTCACGAGACCCCGCACCCCGGGTACTAACTTCGACGATGACCGAGCCAGTGAAGCCGGTTGTTGCTAAGAGGCTAAGTACGGCACCAGCAGGTTGGCTACCGCGCCCCGGAACCAAATGCTCATCGCGTGCCGAGCCACTGCCATCGGCTAGGTGCAGATGGCTGAGTCGATCACCAAGATCGCGAGCGAATTGCAGCGCATCGCTTCCGGAAACGGAGGTATGCGATAGATCAAGGGTGGTGTGCGGGTAATCCTCGTCGCGGATATCCCAGCCCGGTGAATAGGCTGGCAACCTTTGCGAAACCGCACGCCACGGGAACATGTTCTCTACCGCAAATTGCACGTCGGTCTCACTGCGCATGGCCTCCAGCCCGCCCACGAAAGTACGCGCGTACTCACGCTGCCACCTAAATGGTGGGTGCACCACCACCGTAGACGCGCCGAGTAGCTCAGCCACGGCTTGCGCCCTGCGCAATTTAGCCCACGAATCAGTGCCCCACACGCGCTGAGTTACCAGCAGGCAAGGGGCGTGTATTGATAGCACCGGCAATTGATAGTGATCGACCAAAGCCGCGAGTGCATCAACATCTTGACTTATTGAATCCGTACCAACCATCACTTCGACGCCGTCGTAGCCAAGTGAAGAGGCAATTTCAAAAGCGGCGGCTGTGGTTTCTGGATAAACTGAAGAGGAAGATAAGCCGATCAATGGACTCACGCCCGACGCCACCTATCGGTGATGATTGTCATCACCCAAATACATCCGGCACCGACGAGTCCAACCACAATTGCCACAAGACTGTAGCGCTCCGGCCCAAGGGAAAGCGCAAATAGTTTCGAGAAAAATGGCACAAATAGTACCCCCAGAAACAGTAGAATCATGAGGGCAACAATCCCAATTCGAATTAGATTCAGCGGTCTAGCACTTTGTATTAGGACCGCCGTGGCGACGATGAACAGTGTTACGGTCGCCGCTGACTGCGCGCTGGATAACGGCTCACCAATATTTAATGCCAAGCCATAACTGGTAAAAGCGGCCAGCGCCGCGATGGCTCCGGCCGGTGCCGAGAAAACCAATACCCGCTTGAAGAACCCGGGGCGAAAGCGCTCGGTGTTTGGCATCAAGGCCAAGAAGAAACCAGGTATACCGATCGTCAGTGCACCGAGTAGTGAAATATGTCTGGGCAAAAATGGGAAGGCTACGGCGAATACTCCGGTGGCAATGGAAATGAAGATTGCGTAGAACGACTTAGTTAAGAACACATCAGCAACGCGTTCTATATTGCCTAATACGCGCCGCCCCTCCGCCACCACACTTGGCATCACCGACCACTTATCGTCCAGGAGCACTAGTTGAGCGACGGCGCGAGTGGCCCCAGCGCCCGAGCCCATCGCAATGCCAAGGTCGGCACTCTTGAGCGCCAGCACATCGTTAACTCCATCACCGGTCATCGCCACTGTGCAACCTTGAAGGTGCAATGCATCAACCATAGATTGCTTCTGCGTTGGTGTCACGCGACCGAAAACTGAAGCTGTCTCCAGCACCTTCGCGATATCGGCCGTGTCATGCGGCAACGTGCGGGCATCAACAGGGTTTTCAGCGCCTGGGACTCCGGCTTGCGCCGAAATTGCGCCAACAGTTGCCGCATTGTCGCCCGAAATAACTTTGACTCGAACATCTTGCTCGAGAAAATACGCAACAGTTTCAGCGGCATCCGGTCGCAAGGTTTGATCAATAACTACGAGTGCCACCGGGTTGATACGGCCTGGGCCACGTTCAGCATCTGGATTTATGTCGCTGGTTCCAAGTAGCAGTACCCGTGCGCCATCGCTCGCAATGCCGTCGGCCCGGCTTCGAACTGGGTCACCATCGGCAAGCAGCATTTCAGGAGCACCAACAACCCACGACCCATGGTCTGCAAACGTCGCGGCTGACCATTTTCGAGAGCTTGAGAAAGGCACGCTTGTTTGAACAACCCAAGACGGGTTGGGGTAGCGCGCGCCAATGGCATGTAGCGTCGGATTTGGGCTGGATTCGACAGCCGCCAAAGCACCCAGCGCCTCACCGATATTCACGCTTTCGCTCAAGGTGATTACCTCGCGCACTTGCATACCGGGCTCGGTAAGCGTGCCCGTCTTATCAACGCAAATAGTGTCAACCCGCGCTAGTACCTCTACCGCGGGAAGATCCTGGACTAGCACTTTCTTCGCGGCGAGCCGGATGACCGCGATGGCCATCGCGATGCTGGTAAGGAGCACCAGGCCTTCGGGCACCATGGTCACCACGCCGGCGATCGTGCCGCGCAAGACCTCTTTAATTGGCAGGTCAGCTCGCAGCCACTGCGAGAAGAAAAGCAACAGCCCAACAGGAAGGAGCAGGTACGACAGGAGCCGGATGAACCTGTTTATCGAGTCACGAAGCTCAGAGTTAGTTTGGTGAAACTTCTTGGCCTGCTCGGTTAATCCGGCAGCGAATGAGTCACGGCCAACACGCGTGGCTCGATAGAGACCTGAACCTGCAACCACGAAAGACCCAGACATCGCCTGCGCATCGATTTGCATATCGACCGGGTCTGCCTCGCCGGTAAGCAGGCTCTCGTCAATTTCAAGTCCATCGGCATGGAGGACGACGCCATCAACCACTAGTTGATCACCGGTCTTCAAAACGATAACGTCATCGAGTACTACGTCGTGCGCGCTGACCGCAACATCATTGCCATCACGCCGCACAACTGGCTTCGCTTCGCCGATAACCGCCAGCTTTGCTAGGGCACGGGACGCCCGATACTCCTGAATAATGCCGATCCCGGTGTTAGCAACAATTACGAAACCAAAGAGCGAATCCTGAATAGGAGCAATCACCAGCATCACTACCCACATGATTCCGATTAGACCGTTGAACCACGTAAATGTATTGGCCTTGATGATGTCGCTAATACTTCGACTGTTTGCATCAGGGGAATGGTTTACCTGACCCGCAGCTACTCGCTCAGCTACTTCAGCGCTCGTCAATCCCGAAGCGACCATAGTCATGTGGGTAGGCGATCCATGCGGTGAAGAATTACGCCCTCCCGCAAGGCCCATGGGCAAATCACCAACTCTTTGATATCCAGTAAATCCATGACGGCTTCGGCAACCACGGCACCGGCGACCAACTGGCCCGCGCGCCCAGGGGAGACTCCTGGCAGTTTGGTGCGTTCAGCCGCGGTCAAGCCGCTTAACTTATTAACCAATGACTGAAGATCATTGACACTTAAGGCGCGGCGGGCATACATGCCATCGCTTGAAGGTGCTGAGCCGGCAATGCGCGCCAATTGCCTGAAGGTCTTTGAGGTGGCCACCGCAATGCTCGGCTCCCCTGCGCGCAATATGCGCCCGGTGACCGATGCAATTTCAGCCCGCACATGCCTACGTAGATCACGCAGTGAATCCGAAGTTGGCGGGTCGCCAATCAAGTGCGCGCGAGTCATACGGCCGGCACCAAGTGGCAAAGACACTGCAACGTCTGGTTCTTCGTCCACACCTGAAGCTAGTTCAAGCGACCCACCGCCGATATCGACTACGAGTAAGCGTCCGGTCGACCAACCAAACCAGCGACGTACCGCGAGGAATGTCATTCGCGCCTCGGCTTCACCGGTTAACACGTCGATTAAAATCCCGGTGGCATCGTGTACGCGGCGCAGCACTTCGTCGCCATTGCCGGCCTCGCGGATGGCTGACGTTGCAAAAACCATTACCTCGGTGGCACCTTTATCTTCGGACATTTGCTGACCCTCACGAATGAACCCAATGAGCTCATCAACCGCCGACTCATCGATGCGGCCATCAGGGGTCAGATGCTCAGCCAATCTAAGCGGCATTTTTAGTTTCGAAGCGGGGATTGGAGCTGCTCCGTAGTGCGCGTCAACAAGTAGCAGGTGGACCGTGTTTGACCCGATGTCTAGAACGCCCAAACGCATAGGGAGACCGTACCGGCAGACCCCGCTAATCGCACACATGGACGTGGGCGCGCCCCCTTATCCACATCCCCCTAGAGTGTGCTGCATGCCTGAAGTTTCCCTAGATTTTCCACGCCAGTGGATCGAGTTTGTTGATCCGGCGGACGAAGATCAACTAATCCGCGCCGACCTCACCTGGTTGACCTCGCGATGGACCTGCATCTTCGGCCGCGGCTGTAAAGGTATATACGCGGATGCCCCTGACGCCGGGTGCTGCACGCTGGGAGCCCATTTCTCCGAGAAGAAGGACGAGAAGCGGGTAGCTCGCTGGGTCGAGAAACTTGATGGCGACCTTTGGCAGAACATCAATATCGGGAAGAAAAAAGGCTGGGTCGAAAAGGAGGATGGGGCACGTAAAACCGCGGTTCATAACGGTGCCTGCATCTTCCATAACCAAAAGGACTTTGAAGGCGGGTACGGCTGCGCCCTGCACCACCTGGCGGCTCGTGAGGGCGTCTCCTTCGTAGAGACCAAGCCCGAGGTCTGTTGGCAGTTGCCGCTTCGCCGCACCTACGAGAACCGCAAATATGAGGACGACGTTGAGCGCGTCGTTGTTGTCCTTGGTGAGTATGACCGCCGCGGCTGGGGGGCTGGTGGCCACGATCTGGATTGGTACTGCAGCAGCAATACCGAAGCCCACATTGGTACCGAGGCTGTCTACTTATCATCACGTGACGAAATCGTGGCACTCATTGGCCTACCGGCCTACTCCGAGTTGGCGCGCCTTTGCGCAGCCCGCGAAAAACTTCTGTTGACAATTACCGACACCACGGGTCTGACCCCGCACCCGGCCGACCCGGCCGTAACTTCCTAGATCACCACTACCGAGACCGCCGTGGCCCGCACCGCACCAAAAACTCCCTCCTACCGTTGCAGTGATTGCGGCTGGACCAGCGTTAAATGGGTCGGACGCTGCGGTGAGTGCCAAGCTTGGGGCACCGTAGATGAAATAGGGGCCACTCGAACTCGAGGTACCACGGCCGCCAAAGCCGGCACCCCAGCACTACCAATTGGCTCCGTAGATCTCACTGCAGCAGCGGCCACCGCTACCGGCATTAGTGAATTCGATCGGGTCTTGGGTGGCGGGCTAGTGCCTGGCGCGGTGATCTTGTTAGCCGGTGAACCCGGTGTCGGAAAGTCAACGCTCCTACTGGACGTAGCCTCACGTTGGGCCGAAGCCGGGAACTTGACTCTCTATGTAACCGGAGAGGAGTCAACCGCGCAGGTGCGCATGCGGGCAGAACGCATTGGGGCACTTGCCGAAAGTCTTTATCTGGCCGCGGAGACCGACTTGGGTAGCGTGCTCGGTCACGTCGAGTCGCTGGCACCCAGTTTGCTGGTACTCGACTCCGTGCAAACCGTCGCGAGTGCCGAGATCGACGGTGCTGCTGGTGGAGTTACACAAGTGCGTGAAGTCGCCGCCTCCGTTATTGCCACCGCAAAATCCCGAGGAATGACGGCAATAATCGTCGGGCATGTAACAAAAGACGGAGCTGTTGCCGGACCCCGTGCCCTTGAACACCTGGTGGACGTTGTCCTCTACTTCGAGGGCGACCGGCACAGTACCTTGCGGTTAGTGCGCGCCGTCAAAAATCGTTTCGGCCCCGCCGATGAAATCGGGTGCTTTGAACTTGTTGACGATGGCATTATCGGGCTCGCTGATCCAAGCGGCTTATTTCTCGGTGATCGCCATGAACCGGCGCCCGGTACCTGTGTAACCGTCACCGTGGAAGGCCGCCGCCCACTTGTCACAGAAGTGCAAGCACTTATCGCTCCCTCTAGTGCACCGCAGCCCCGTCGAGTAACCAGTGGACTTGACTCGGCGCGTATCGCCATGATGTTGGGAGTACTTGAGCGGCGCGCCGGCTTGAAACTTGCCACTTCCGATTGCTTCGTGGCCACCGTGGGCGGAGTACGCCTACTTGAACCTGCAACCGACCTAGCCATCGCACTTGCCATCGCCAGTAGCGTTAACGATATTGCACTTCCAAGCGGATTAATTGCGATCGGTGAGGTCGGACTCTCCGGCGATGTTCGTAAAGTTACGGCCCTGAACCGCCGACTAGCCGAAGCTGCGCGCCTTGGTTTTACCGATGCGATTATCCCCCGAGGTGCAAAAAGTGATTTAAATGCTCCTGACATTCGCGGGCACGAAGTTACCTCGCTGAGTGAGGCGCTCGCGGTGGCGCGCAAACTTGCGAGCGCATCAAAGAGTTAGCTCGAGCGCCACTTCATAATTGCAAATTTCG
This sequence comes from Candidatus Nanopelagicales bacterium, assembly GCA_044336815.1. Classification (GTDB taxonomy): domain Bacteria; phylum Actinomycetota; class Actinomycetes; order S36-B12; family S36-B12. The sequence goes on from JBIIOU010000009.1 coordinate 20,639, forward strand.
AGGCCCCCGAAAGTAGTGACGCAATGCTTGCGACTGACCCTACCGAAAGTAGCGAAGCCGCGGAACCAATTGAACCGATTGACAACACTGATCCTATTGACCCAATGCTCAGTGCTGAATTTCTTGAATACACCGAGAGAACGCTGTCCGTTGATCGATAAGACAACTTAGATAAACCGCTATTCATCCTTACCTCCGGTACCGATCCACTACTTCTTGGTGAGTGAGAACTTAGCTTTTTCGCTCTTGACGTCACTGTTGCGGGCGATGAGATCATAACGCCCCTGCTTTGCTGCTTTACCATCACCCGGGCATCCCTTTTGGGTACTTTGGCCGTCCCAGGTGATACTTGAGGCAACTTGCTCGCCCGGCTTTAGAACCGCAATCTTACTCTTATTGCTCGCATTGCAATCATCGCTCGACCACACGTGATACCCACCCGAAGTGATCTCCAGCTCGTTCGCCTTAGGGCCAACATCACGCAGACATGACACTTCGCCGATATTGCCAATAGTCAAAGTAAGTTGCGGGGTTTCACCAACAAAATATTTGGTGGAGTCGGTGCTCGCCTCGACCACAATTGCGCTATCCAGGCAGTCAGTCGGTGTTGCTTGTTCAGGCGAAGCCGTTGAAGTGGGTGACGCGGGGGAGCTTGCCGTTGCCGCAGCCGACTCTGACACCGCCACCGGAGTCGAGTCGGTTTCTGATGACCCGCGTCCGGTAACGAGCCAGAAGACGCCGATCAGCAAGGTTAGGACGGCCAGGAGGATGATTGCCCGGCGGAGCCAATAAACCCATGGGGGCTCTGGCCCCATCGGGTGTGCAACTCCACTCACCTGCCCCACGGTATCGGTCCAGCGCGCCGTAGGTAAAACCGTCCAGCGTGCGCAGCCGTAAAACCTCTGAGAAAACCCGATTTACGGTCGCGCGAGCCGCCAAAGCGGGCTTTCGCCATCCGCCCAAGACCAATCGCAACTGGCTGAACTTTTGGTGGGTGGAACTACCCTTTTTTGGGGCGCAGTACTCGTCGACTTGGCTTAACGGGCGCCCATCGGCGCATAGTCACGCAGGTCTTCACCGGTGTAAACCTGGCGCGGACGCCCGATCTTTGTCGCGGGATCCTCGATCATCTCGCGCCACTGGGCAATCCACCCGGGCAACCGGCCGAGCGCGAACAATACGGTGAACATTCGGGGCGGGAAGCCCATTGCCTTGTAGATCAGGCCCGTGTAGAAATCCACATTGGGGTAGAGCTTGTGCGAGATGAAGAAATCGTCGGCTAAGGCAACTTCTTCAAGCCGCAGCGCAATGTCGAGTAACGGATCACTGACGTTCATGGCCTCGAATACTTCATAGGCCGTCTTCTTCACGATTGCCGCGCGCGGGTCGTAACTCTTGTAGACCCGGTGGCCAAAGCCCATGAGCTTGACCCCATCTTGACGATCCTTCACCTGGCGGATGAATGTGTTCACTCCGCCACCGGATGCGTGGATTTTCTCCAGCATTTCAAGTACGGCCTGGTTGGCGCCACCGTGAAGTGGGCCAAAAAGTGCGTTGATGCCGGCTGATACCGAAGCGAACATATTGGCGTGTGACGAACCGACCAATCGGACCGTTGAGGTTGAGCAGTTTTGCTCATGGTCAGCGTGCAATAAAAACAATTGGTTGAGCGCGCTGGACACAATCGGATTGACTACGTAATCCTCGGCTGGAACCCCAAATGTCATACGCAAGAAATTGTCAACAAACCCAAGTGAGTTATCCGGGTATAAGAAAGGCTGGCCAATGGACTTCTTGAATGCGTAGGCCGCGATGGTTGGCACCTTTGCCAGTAATCGAATGGTCGAGATTTCGACCTGCTCCGGATCAAAGGGATCCAGTGAGTCTTGGTAGAAAGTCGAGAGCGCAGACACTGCCGAGGAAAGTACCGGCATCGGATGGGCATCACGCGGAAACCCGTCAAAGAACTGGCGCAACTCCTCATGCAGCATTGTGTGCTTGCGGATTTTGGTCTTGAAATCGTCAAGTTCAGGCTGCGATGGCAGGTACCCGTAGATGAGAAGGTACGAGGTCTCCAAGAAACTGGACTGCTCAGCAAGTTGTTCGATCGGGTATCCGCGGTAGCGCAAAATGCCAGCGTCACCGTCGATGTAGGTGATTGCGGATGAGCACGCTGCGGTGTTGACGAAACCGTGATCCAGGGTGACATTGCCAGTGGTCGCCAGCAGCGGGCCTATATTAAAACCACTGGCACCAACAGATGCTGGAACCTCGGTGAGCGGTAGTTCTCCACCTGAATACTTCAACACGGCGTCAGCCACTTAATCCTCCTCGACCTGAGAATACCGACGCCTGAACCACACCAAGACCCGGCCTCCATACCTTGCTTGTGACATGACTCACGAGGCACCAAGACGCTGTACAAATTGCGCAATATCGGCATCGGTTGCAGTCAACGCTACCCGCACATGGTCGGCGCCAGCGGCGCCATAAAAGTCACCGGGAGTAACGATGATTCCGCGATCAGCGAACCAACTAACACTTTTCCAGCACGGCTCACCACGTGTTACCCATAGGTAGAGACCGGCCTCGCTGTGATCGATGGTGAACCCAGCTTGTACCAACGCCGCCCAAGTCAGCCGGCGCCGCTCGCCGTAGCGGCCACGCTGCTCGGCAACGTGGTCATCATCGTCAAGTGCTGCCGCAGCGGCCGCCTGGATTGGCGCCGGGACCATCATCCCTAGGTGCTTGCGCACCGCAAGCAATCGCGTAACCACCTCTGGGTCGCCAGCCGCGAAACCAAACCGGTACCCGGCTAGGTTCGAACGCTTGGAAAGGGAGAACAACCCCAGCAAACCGGTGTGATCTGCGCCCGAAACACCCGGATGCAAGACCGAGACCGGGTCGACATCCCAGCCCAACTCCAGGTAGCACTCATCGCTTACTACCAAGGCCGACACAGAACGCCCATAGGCAACAATTTCGGCCATTCTGGTAGCTGAAAGCACTTCACCGGTTGGGTTACTCGGGGTGTTGATCCAGATCAAGGAGGGCGCCGCAACTTCTTCAGGGCGATCAGTGGCGATGATTTCAGCGCCCACGAGAGCCGCCCCGACCGCATAGGTTGGATAGGCGATCTTTGGGATTACCACGCAATCTTTTGGGCCCAAGCCGAGTAATGTCGGGAGCCAAGCCACCAGCTCTTTAGAGCCGATAGCGGGTAGCACCGCGTTCGCAGACACCCTCGCACCCAAGCGACGATTAATCCAACCGGCGGCTGCTTCTCGAAGCGCTGGCGAGCCAGCGGTCGTTGGGTACCCGGGTGCATTGGCCGCGGCTACAAGTGCCGCTTGGATCACCCCGGGAGTTGGGTCAACGGGTGTGCCGACTGATAAATCAACAGCCCCTTTTGGATGCTTCGCGGCTCGAGCCGCAAAAGGTGCGAGCACATCCCACGGAAACTCTGGCAACCGGTCGGCCGGTGAACCGCTCAGTGGTCGTGCACCTGTGGCGGCACGCTTACGATCAGCGGTGCATCAAAGTCCTGCGCACCGAGTTTGGCCGCGCCACCTGGTGAACCCAAGTCGACGAAGAACTCCGCATTCGCCGCGGTGTACTCCTTCCACTCCTCGGGGACATCGTCCTCATAGAAGATAGCTTCGACCGGGCACACCGGCTCGCAGGCGCCGCAGTCAACGCACTCGTCGGGCTGGATGTAGAGCATCCGGCCACCTTCGTAGATGCAGTCAACCGGGCATTCCTCGATACACGCATTGTCTTTGAGATCCACGCATGGAAATGCGATGGTGTAGGTCACCAGAGCCTCCGAGAGCTGATTAAAACTACCTGCGGTTCTTGCTGGACGATCCTAACTTACACAACCACCACGGTGAATGTCGCGCGCATCCCCTCGGGTCGCCATAGGCTAAGCAGTGGAGGGATTGTGCGCCTATACGACACTATGCGACGCTCGGTGGTCCCGATCATCTCGGCCCAGCCCGGGCTGCTACGGATATATGCCTGCGGGCCCACCGTCTACCGCGATGCCCACGTAGGCAATATGCGCACCTTCCTTCTCACAGATCTAATTCGCCGTACCGCCGAGTTCAGCAAGATGCAAGTTCGGCTGGTCCAGAACATCACCGATGTCGGCCACATGGCCGATGACACCGGGTTGGGTGGGGTTGATGAAGGCCAAGGAGACACCGAAGATCGCGTACTTCAGCAGGCTGCGCACGAAGGCCGGGGCGCCCTAGCCGTTGCGCGCCACTATGAAGACAGATTCCACACTGATTTGGCCGCACTCAATATCTACCCCGCCGACCAATATCCGCGCGCTAGTGAATCAATTGACTTGATGATCGAACTGATCAGCAAATTGATCGAAAGTAACAACGCCTACATCGGCACTGACGGATCGGTTTTCTTCGATGCCCGCACTTTCTCCACCTACGGCGAACTCAGCGGAAACAAACTTGATCAGCTCCGACCCGGGCATCGCTCCTCAAGCGATGTTGATCCAGCCAAACGCTTTCACGCCGACTGGGCGCTTTGGAAGAAATCCGGACCAACTCGAACACAACTGGTGTGGCAGACGCCATGGGGGGTTGGTTTCCCCGGCTGGCACACCGAATGCAGTGCCATGAGCCTGGACATCCTCGGTAACGAGATTGATATCCACACCGGTGGTATCGATCTGCGATTCCCCCATCATGAAGATGAGCGGGCACAAAGTAACTCGATAGCTGGACACGAGGTGGTTCGCCATTGGGTACATGCCGAGCACCTCTTATTCGAGGGTCGAAAAATGAGCAAATCCAGCGGCAATGTCGTGCTCGTTAGCGATTTATCCGCGCGTGGGCTGGATCCACTTAGTTTGCGACTCGCCTTCCTGCAGCATCGATACCGCCAGCAGATGAACCTCACCTGGGAAGTTATCGAAGGTGCGCAAACCACCCTGACCAGGTGGCGATCCCGCGTTGCGCAGTGGGCGAATTCGCCCTCAGCACCTTTGGCGACTGATGCGGTGCACTTGATCGTCGAGGCTTTCAACGAAGACCTAGACACCCCCCTTGCTCTGCAGCAACTGCGCGCGGTCGAGCGCGATGCCAATTTAAGTGACGGCGCAAAATTTGAGACTTTCGCCCACGTTGATCGGCTTTTTGGCCTGGATCTCACCCGCGATGTCGGCCGCCCAGCAGCCCCCACCTCACTCGAAGTCGAGGGTCTGCTTGCCGAACGAGCAGACGCGCGCGCCAACAAGGACTGGCCAGGAAGTGACAGGTTGCGCGACGCATTAGCTGAACTCGGCGTGGTAGTTGTTGACACCGCCGACGGCCAACAGATTGGTTAATGGCGAAGTTCCAATTAGTTGCCCAGCTAGCTCTGGGGCTCCGGCGCAGCCTGGTCACCTGAGGGTGCCGGTGTAGGTGACGCACTCGGGTTCGCACCGGGCTTACCAGGTTTTATCGGCTTTATTGGATCCTTGTCGGGGTTCTTGCCGCAGATAACTTTCGGGGAAGTGCGGTAGTTTGTGGTGATGGTCTCGCGATTCACCTCAGCGCCATCCTTGTAGAAAACCCGATCGACATCGATACTGAAACCTTCCATGCCACCTTGCCCCAGGCACTTCTTGCTCTTGTCATAGATGGTCGGATAAGGGCGAACATTATACTTTGCTCCGAACTCTGCCTTGATTTCATCGTACGTTGGAGTACCCCAAAATGTAGCTTTCATTGAGGTGTCAGTCATCTTCGTGGTGATGAAGACTGCATTCGGGGTGTTGTTAGTGAACTTCATATCGAAACTCCCCCAGGCAACGGTGGCCTCGAGGCCGGCTTGATACCTCGAGATATAGATGGAATGAGCCTGGGTAAATGTGCGCTCCATGCCCGCGAAGAACGCCGCTGTCCACATAGTGGTGGTTGCTGCCGACACACCTCCACCAAGTTCTTCGGCGAAAACTCCGCCTGCGCCGATCACGAAACCAACGGTGTAGCCATTGGCGATAGTTCGCTCCTTGATCGTGTCATTCATTGAAAAAGTTTCACCTGGCATCAACAAAGTTCCGTTTATTCGCCGAGCTGCTTCGCCAATGTTTTGTACTCGATAAGCGGCATATGGAAACTCCTGCGTGAAGCTTGAGATTTTCTGGGTGATACCAAGTTGCTGGGCTTGCTCGGTTGTGAGCTTGGGGTCACGTGTGCCCATGGATACTGTCACAGTTCGATTCGGCGGTGTATTACCAATTACCGTTTCCACTTGTGCCGCAAGTTCATCATCGGCTATGCCACTACCAACCTGCGACGGAACCACAACTGGTTCACCTCGAACGATCTCGAAGGTGGCATCGCGACCAGGTGTTTCGACGGCCTTTAGATCCGCCGCAATAGACTTATGTAAAATGGCACCGTCAAGGACCGGAACCAACTGCCCACCTTCTTGGGTGAAAGTTAGTGCATCAGCAATGTCGGCCGAATCAATGGTCGCGGTTATGTCACCCGCATTAACGTTGACTGGATTCGCTATCGCGGTACGCGCTAGCGTTTTTGCTTTCAGGGCCGCCTCCGCCGACACCGCCGGGGGTACATCTGCCAACACCGCGGTAATCGGCTCGCGCTTTTGCATGAAGGCGACTTTCATCGCGTCGCCGGTTGCCTTTTGGTCAAGTGCAAAACCATCGACACCCGGATTCAGTACCGGCTTGCCCTGAATCATTATCAAGGTGGGCTCGACCGCGGGTTGATCAATTGCAGTTGCCACCCCGACAAGTTGGTCATCCAATGCACTTTGGTCAATTGTGGTGATCGGCTCGAGTTCGCGTTGGGTCATGAAATCGCTTACGAGCGCGATCGGGTTCCAGGTGCGACCTTTCGCCTGAGCGATTGTCGCCTCAGCGTCAAATTTCAGGCCGGCGGCCTGCGGATCAATGACGAAAAGGTGATCAACAGTGCGAACTCTTAGTGGCTTGCGAGCCATGGCGCCGACTGTTGAATTGAGTTTATCTATTGCTTCGGCATTGCTTAGGCCGCTGATATCAACGCCCCCGACAGTGGTGCCGGAGCGAAATCCATCGCCGGCGAGCGCGATGGCGCCCAGATAAAGAGCAGCGACCGCAACCACAGCGCCAATGACGATGAGTGCAGCCCGGCTCGAGGTACGCCGG
>JBIIOU010000101.1:0-7404 GCA_044336815.1 Candidatus Nanopelagicales bacterium
ACCGAGAACTCTTCGGTGGTCTCGCCGTACGACCAGCCAGCCTCGAAAGCTCGAAGATTGGCCTTCATGATTTCTGGATTCTTGCCGAACTTAGATTTCAAGAATTCGACGGTGCCTTCGGTGGGCCGGTGGTAAAGCCAGCAAAGTAGGCCAAGGGCAAACATATTCTTTGCCCGCTCGGCCTCCTTCTTGGAAATTTCGAATTCTTTCAGGGCTTCAACCGTCATCGAAGTCAGCGCAATTGGATGCACTTTGAACTGGTCTAGTGAGCCGTCTTCGATCGGATTGGTTTCGTAGCCGACTTTAACTAAATTGCGCTTGGTGAATTCATCGGTGTTGACAATGATGTCTGCACCGCGCGGCACGTCGTGAAGATTGGCTTTCAGTGCCGCCGGGTTCATTGCCACCAGCACATTTGGGGAGTCGCCAGGAGTCATGATGTCGTGATCGGCGAAGTGCAATTGGAATGCCGAGACGCCCGGCAAAGTTCCGGCAGGCGCCCGAATCTCAGCGGGGAAGTCGGGGAGGGTCGAAAGGTCATTGCCCATGCCGGCGGTTTCGGAGGTGAACCGGTCACCGGTCAGTTGCATGCCATCACCGGAATCCCCAGCGAAGCGGATTACGACCCTGTTGAGTTGGACAACCTGCTTGCTCACGTGGCTTCTCCTGCGTCCAGCGGCCCGAATGGTGACTCCATTGTGCCGTGCTGGGGGGTCCGGCGCAGTCATGGGTGAGTATTGGACAGGAGGTATTTGTCACTTCCTTGAGCACCGGCAATACTCTCGTCCTTGTGAACCCGCCACCGCCCGGCACCGAGCCCTCGAGGCCGCGCACCTACGTGGTGGCGGCTGATCCCAGCCTGCGAGTCCAAATCCTTGATATCGGGCTGGCCTGCTGCTCCCTCGAGGTGGGTTCGGCGATCACCAAGGGGTTGCTGGTCGACGGTGCAACCGTGCAGAGCCCAGGCCATGGCGCCACGATCTTGCTGATCTCGGGCACGGTCACCGATGCACTGGCACCGGCAGTGCTGCGCGCGTGGGAGCAACTCCCAGAACCCAAAGCGGCGGTCTCGTTCGGTGCCTGCGCCAATACCGGTGGTCCATATTGGGACGCCCCGAGTGTCACAAAGGGGGTGGATCAGCTGGTGCCAGTTTCGGTATATATCCCCGGTTGCCCGCCGCGGCCCGAGGCACTAATCGCGGGTCTGTGTCAATTGCGTGATGAAATCACGGTCAACTAATGCGCAATATTGATACGGCAATTTGGGCAGATGAATTTCGTGAGTTGCTAGCGCGTGGTTTTCAATTCTTTGATTTCCTGACGGCCTATGAACGCGATGGCCAACTCGAAGTTATTGCCCGAGTAGTAAACCCAGAGAGTAAGCAGTCACAATTGCTGGCAACCATGATTGCCCCGAATCTAGGCGAAGTCGCCAGCATTGCCAGCACCTACCGGGGGGCGGTTTGGCATGAACGCGAAACTGCTGAAATGTTTGGGATTCGTTTCGTGGGTCTAGTAGATGAGCGCCCGCTGTTAAGGCGTTCACTACTTGGCTCACCACCAATGCTGAAGTCAACGGTGCTCGCCGCCCGCATGCTGAAGCCGTGGCCGGGTAAGCCATCGCATCGCAAGCAACAGCCAATCGGAGTGGCCGAAGATTGGCTTAAGGTATGACAAATTCGATTGGGATCCCAGCGCAGGCGCACGGTGTCATCGCCCTCACCGCAGCGGCATGCACCTCCTGCATGATCTGCGTGCGCGAGTGCCCATCTTGGTGCATTGAACTGGAAAGCCATGACGAAGAGGTAACCGAACCAGGTGCTCGCCGGCCGCGAACTGTCAGTGTCCTCGATGCCTTCACCATCGATTTTGGGTTATGCATGTACTGCGGGATTTGCGTTGACTTGTGCCCGTTTGACGCACTGCATTGGCATAGCGATTTTGATTACGCGGCTGGTAGCCCAGATGGGCTAATTCAGGGGATCAACGAACTCGAGTCTTGGGGCAAGAGCGGGGAGTAATCCGCACGGTCAGCGGTAGTTGACGAACTGCACCGCGAAATCAAGTTCGGCTTCTTTGACTAAGGCCTGCACCGCTTGCAGGTCATCACGGCTCTTGCTCGAGACGCGGAGTTCTTCGCCCATGACCTGTGACTTGACGGCCTTTGGGCCCTCATCGCGGATTAGTTTGCCCAGCTTCTTGGCCTGCTCTTGGCTGATCCCAGCTTTGAAGGTGCCATCGATCTTGTACTCCTTGCCAGAAGACCGGGGGTCTTTGGCCTCGAAACACTTAAGGCTGAGGCCACGCTTGATGATCTTTTCCTGGAAGACATCCAGGGCCGCCTTGGCGCGCTCCTCGGTGCCGGAGGTGATTTCAACGCCGAGTTCACCTTTCCACTCGATGGTGGTGCCAGTGTTCTTGAAGTCGAATCGCTGCGCCAACTCCTTGGCAGCCTGGTTCAAGGCGTTGTCGGCCTCTTGATGATCTACTTTCGAGACGATGTCAAAGCTGCTGTCAGCCATTTAGCCTCCTTCAGGAACTTAGGGACATCCTCCCGGAGCATGGTGGTAGACACCTGACCGGGGTGGCAGCGGCGGCCTGTAGGGTGTGCGGAGTCTCGTCTTCGGGCGTGGCAAGGCAGGTTGCCCGAGTGGCCAATGGGAGCGGGCTGTAAACCCGTCGGTTAACGCCTTCGAAGGTTCGAATCCTTCACCTGCCACCATTTACGCTGGGCCAATTCCGCCCGGCACCTAATTCAGTGCCGGGCACCTGATTGAGTGAGGCACATTGCCTGAATGCGCACGTTTTTGTCGTGAAATCTGAATTTTTGGCCGGTTTCACGACCAAAACGCGCGCACCCAGCGATCGTTTGGCAATGCGCGCGATTCGCCAAACTGACCAAGTCGCCATGATTACCAAGGCGCCAAACTGACCAAGTCGCCATGATGAGCCAATCTGCTTTAGTCAAATGGGTAGGTAACTCCTGTTAGTTGTTCGCTGAGTTGCCAGAGGCGGTTGGCATCGGCAGTGTCACTGGCAGCTTTTGACCGGCCGACAATTTTTGGGTAACCGCGCATCTCGAGAAACCCATCCGGGCCGATGTAGGTATTGCCCGCTAGCCCCGGAGCGGTAGCGGCGAACAGTGTGGGCAAGGCCCCCATCTGCGCCGATTGTGAGATTAAATTCCCGCTCATTGCTGTCAACTTCGCTTCGATTGCGCTGCCGCGCATGCTCGGCCCGACACCTTGCAGGTTGGTGGACGCGAACCCTGGGTGGGCTGCCAGCGCGAGGATTGACAGGTTCGCTTGGTCTAGGCGGCGTTGCAACTGCGCGGTGAACAGGAGATTGGCGAGCTTGCTCTGCCCGTAGGCCCGCCACTGCTGGTAGCGCTTGTCACCCATCAGGTCGGCAAAGTTCATCCGACCCATGCGATGGGCCTGTGAGGCGACGGTGACAACGCGAGAGTTTGGGACGGCCACCAAGGCTGGCAGTAGCAAGCCGGTTAGGGCGAAATGCCCAAGGTGATTGGTGCCAATTTGCATTTCGAAGCCATCTGCGGTGGCGCGCTTTGGAATGGCCATGATGCCGGCGTTATTGATGAGCAGGTCTAGGCCTTGGGGGTTAGCGGCGGACCAGTCTTGGCTGAAGGCGCGTACGCTAGCTAGATCGGCGAGGTCCAGCAGGGCCAGCTCGACTTGGGCCTTGGGTGCGCTGACGCGAATCCGATCGGCGGCGTCTTTACCCTTGTCGAGGTCGCGGACAGCCATCGTGACTTTGGCGCCGTGAGCCGCCAAGGCCTCGGTGGTGCAAAAGCCGAGGCCGGAGTTGGCTCCGGTGACGATTACGGTGCGGCCGGTTAGGTCCGGTAAATCGGAGGTATCCCACTTTCGGGAGGCCGTGTTAGTCATGCACGAAGTATTAGGGTTCGCGCTAAATCCTGCGCTTTGGGTACCATTTTCGTTCTCGGTTGGTTCTCTTGTACGCTTGCGGGGCTTTGTGCCCCAATAGCTCAGACGGCAGAGCGTCTCCATGGTAAGGAGAAGGTCTACGGTTCGATTCCGTATTGGGGCTCGGTTGGTGCACCCGCCCCCGCGGATGCACCCCAAGGCGGGGTAGCTCAGTTGGTAGAGCAAGCGGCTCATAATCGCTGTGTCGCCGGTTCAAATCCGGCCTCCGCTACTCCGCAAGGAGAACGACAAATGTCGCGCGACCGCGTGGCTGTTAGGGAAGAGGAAGTCAAGTGGCCAAGGCCAGCGACGTACGACCGAAGATCACGATGGCGTGCGAAGAATGCAAGGATCGCAACTACATCACCAAGAAGAATCGCCGCAACGATCCAGATCGCCTTGAGGCAAAGAAGTTCTGCCCCAAGTGCAATAAGCACACCGTGCACAAAGAGACCCGCTAGTTCTGCGTCGCTAAACCGATGGCGCTAAACCCGGATTTCATTGGCCGAACTTACCCTTCGAGTGAGCCCTATCTCGTCGGTCGCGAGAAGATTCGCGAGTTCGCGCGCGCTATTGGCGACTCCAACCCTGCCTACCACGATGTTGCGGCAGCGCAGGGCCTTGGCTATGCCGACCTGGTGGCACCGCCGACTTTCGCGATCGCATTCGTGCACGCATCAGCCGAGGTGGCAATCCTCGATCCAGATCTGGGCCTTGATTACACGAAGGTGGTCCACGGCGAGGAGTCCTTCGTCTACGCCCGCCCAATTGTTGCTGGTGACGAACTTGTGGTCGTGAACACGATTGAGAATATTCGTGCCGCCGCCGGAAACGACATGATCACCGTCAGGAGTGACGTGAGTACGACATCCGGGGAGCCGGTTGTTGTTACCACCATGGTGATCGTGGCTCGCGGAACGGATGCCCCGTGAAGGCAAATGTGAAGTTCACCGATGTTGAGGTTGGCACCAAGTTGCCCGCCCTGTCGATACCGATTCAGCGCCTTAACTTGATCATGTATGCGGGCGCGTCCGGTGACTTCAACATCATTCATTGGAACGAGCGTTTTGCCACTTCGGTGGGCCTACCTAATGTGATTGCCCACGGGATGTTCACGATGGCCGCCGCTATCCGCGTAGTTACCGATTGGGTTGGTGATCCTGGTGCTGTTGTTGAGTACGGGGTCCGGTTCACGCGGCCTGTTCCGGTGCCGGATGACGGCGTGGGAGCAGTTTTAGAGATCAGCGGCGAGGTAACCGAGTTGCTTGCTGAAGGTCGAGTGCGTGTTACTTTGATCGCATCTAGTTCAGGGCAAACTGTGCTTGGTAAAGCACGGGCTGTGGTTCAGCTCGCGTGAACGAAGTTCCAAGGGAGATCATCGATCTAGCTGAGCGCCGGCAACTTGCGCGCGCCGCGAATGATTACGCGCTAGCCGATCAGTTACGAGCTCAAATAGTTGATTCGGGCTGGGTCCTCGCTGATACCGCTGATGGATTCACGCTTTCGGCTAAGCCACCATTCCAAGTTTTTGCGACCATCACAGAGGCCCTCGTCGATAGCCAGCCTGTCGGCACGGACGGGTGCGGGGTCGGACTCATCGTTGATGGCTGGCCCGACGATGTGCGCATCTGCTTGACCGCGCTGTTGACCCACGCACCAAAAGAGGTTGCGGTAATTGTCCTTGACTTAGGCAATGTTGATGGTGCAGGCATGGTCGCCCATGAACTGGCCGTACTTAATCAAGGCCGGGTGCGTGTTGTCCACGTTGCCCAGACCTTAGAACAGGTTGGCTGGGGTAAGGCATGTGCTGCACTAATTTCCTTGGACCCGGCGACCGCGCATGTGGTGATGGATCTTTCATCGGTGTTGACCGGTGATGCGATTACCCCGTTGCTCACCGCATTAGCCGAGCCAGGGGTTGTGGGTGCCGGCTGGAAAGGCACCAACGTTGATATTGCTGACTGGCGGTCGGTGGTAGACGCGGGCCCCGGTGAAGTTGATGTGCTGTTGGGCTATTTGATGGTGGTTGACGGCGCGGCTGCGCGCGCGACGCCTCCGAGCCCCAAGGCGAAGTTCTACCGAAATGCTGACCTCGAGTGGTCATTGTTATTGCGTGCCGCTGGCGGGCGCTTGGTCGTCCCCAGCGGGGTGCTACCGGTCGAGCAAGCTCGCCACCGCGGATACCACGATTCGGATCCAGAATTTCGAGATAAAGAGTCGAAGAAGAACTATGACCGACTCCTACAGCAATTTCGTGGACGTGTTGACGTGCTGGCACCGCGACCCTCGTAGGCTCACCGTTATGCGCCTAGCAGATCTCACCACCATGGGTGTTGGTGGCGCACCTGAAGTTCTGCGCACCTGTATTGCCACAAATGAGCTCATCGAACGCGTGCGAAAGTTAGATGATGCTCGTGAGAACGTGCTTATTCTTGGTGGAGGCAGCAACATCTTGATGGGCGATGAACCGTTTCAAGGCACTGTTCTGCAGGTTGCAACTCGTGGGATTGAGATTGAAGCCGGTGAAAGGGTCGTGCGGTTAACGGTAGCGGCGGGTGAGCCTTGGGATGCACTTGTCGAACTCTGCGTTGTCAATGGCTGGTCAGGTATTGAAGCCCTTTCGGGCATCCCCGGTCTAGTTGGTGCAACGCCTATCCAAAACGTTGGAGCATACGGTCAAGAGATTTCTCAGGTTATTGAGTCGGTTCGAGTTCTGGATCGCGCCACCGGGTCAATCGAAGTCTTCGATAATTCTGAGTGCATGTTTGAATATCGATCAAGTATCTTCAAGCGTGAGCCAAATCGCAGGCTCATAGTGGCCGTAGGACTCGCATTGAAGATTGATTCACAATGCGTTGTTAGATATGCCGACCTAGCTGCCTACTTAGGTATTGAAGTTGGCGAGTCAGCTACTCCGGTCGACGTGAGGTCTGCGGTGCTGGCGCTAAGGGCAGCAAAAGGCATGGTGCTTGATATTCACGACGAAGACAGCCGTAGTGCTGGTTCTTTCTTTACCAACCCAATAGTGACGGAAGATATTGCTTCAGGTATCCCTGCGGCGTGCCCGCGGTATCCAGCGGCTGCCGGTGTGAAATTGAGTGCGGCCTGGTTAATTGAAGATGCTGGCGTTGCTAAAGGGTGGCGGCTCAACGAGAACGCACATGCTCGAGTTTCAAATAAGCACACCTTGGCTATCGTGACCACACGCGGGGCCACGACAGCCGAAGTTATCGAGTTAGCAGAGCGTATCCAGCAATTGGTTTTCACAAAGTACGCGATCACCTTGGAGCCGGAGCCGACTTTAGTGAACTGTGCACTTACTGGCCCGAGCTAGTAGCTGAGTTACTTAGCCTCACCGAGTAACTCAGCCATCCGGGTGACGCCCTCGACAATGTCATCGTCTCCGATGGCATACGAGAGCCGTAGATATCCCGGTGTGCCAAATGCCTCACCAGGC
>JBIIOU010000102.1:0-7342 GCA_044336815.1 Candidatus Nanopelagicales bacterium
GACGATGCGGCGTCCAACAGGTGCGCCCCGCGGTACCAGCTGTGCTTCCTTCGGCTCCTCCATTCCACTATGGGAACACATCCTGGGCTGGACGGCCACTGGAATCGCCATGCGGCGCGAAAATGCGATTTCTTCTTCGTTTGGCTCAGGCCGTCGATTCTCCCGGGATACCATGAAAATTCCGTTCGGTGGCTTTATTGAGGAGTATTCGATGGTTGGTAACAATAGGCACCGTGCGACCTGTGCAGCAGTGGCTTTTGCGGTGGCTGCCACCTCGTGGGCGCTGCTTCCGGTCGGCGCTGCTGCTGCCCCAGCACCCGAGCCGGTGACAATCGCCCCGTTGCTAAAACTGGATGTCATCATTGGTGCGGATATGTGGGACACCGTGCCGCGCATCATGTCGCTCACCTTGAACTTCACGGACATTATCGGGGTGCCAGGCGCTGATTCGAAAGACGAAGCCACGGCGAAGGCAGCTGTGGTTGCAGCCGGTGGGGCCTGGAGCGAGATTTCAGCGAAAGCATGCAGCACGAAGCCAACCCAGGTCTCTCACACCACCGCAGTTACACCCGAGCAGTACTACGGCGTAACGGGTATCGCGGGCGTGCAAAACGCAGATGTGGTGCAGGTGCAGACCTCTTGGCCCGCACTACCCAGCACTCTTGATGGGTCTGACTTCAAAGTAACTTTAAATGACGGCACAATCGCCACAGCGATCTCGGCGGGCGTGATGCCGAACTTTGAATATAACGAGCGGTCGGTGCTTATTCTCAATGGTGAGTTCGGCAATCGACTGCCGAAAAGTGATCCAGCGGTTAAGTACCCGGTAAAGGTCGAGGTAGTGGCTGATGCGACGCCACTGCAGTTAGTTGGCCCGCGAGGTCGCCTCGTTAGTGCTGTTGGCATGACCATGACAAACGATAAAACTCCTTATGACACCCAGCCCGCTGACCCGACGCTTTGGACGGGGCCGCGAGTAATTGCCGCGAAGATCACCCACATGTCGACCCTGGGTGAAGGTGGCCCTGAGCCGGTGAGCAAGAAGCTTTTGCCAAATGACGGGATTTCGATTTTCGGGAAAAAGGCCGCCGAGTTTCGCGTGCGAATGCTCACGGTGGGCGGTGCGCTTTCGCCAAATGGGGTGCGTGGTCTTTACCCCGCGGACTATCGAAATTATTTCCGCCTAGTGGCCCGTGATCGCAAGGGCAAGCTAATACCGCTGGTTAATGCGGGCCAGGAATATCTGATAGATGGGCAGCCGATAACCGTCGTTGGGCTAGCGGACCTTGGCAAGAAGGCGAAGACATATGACGAGTGCTATCAAGAGGACAGCGAGAATCAGATTGACATAATCCTGTCGGGCAGCGCGAAGGCAGCGAAGAGCATTGCCTTCTTGGATATTCCGGCTGAGGGTGGTGGCTACCTACCGCTATACAACGATGGTGGGCCGGGCAAGAACCCGACACCTGGCGTGGTCTATACGGCGAAGAGTCCTCGGCACACCGTTAGCGTGATGAACGGCCTCGTCGACCCCATGCGCACTACCTACAACGCGGGCTAAAGCGGGTAGAAAATGTGGACGGGCGGATACTTGGTATTCCCAAGCATCCGCCCATAAACAGGTTTACTTGCTCCAAGCGTGCACCAGATCGAGCAGCACGCGGCTCGGCGCTCCTTCAATCAGCGGCTCGATCGCATCCATGAAGGCGCCAAAGAAGACGTCGCTGTTAACGGCAGCGGCTTCGTCATGATCCCCATAAACTCCGATGCCGCGAACGACCCCGGCACCTTCATCGCCGACAACTAGAACGCTAATTAATGCCGGGTTTAGTTCCATGTACGTGTGCGCGAATTCTGAGTAGAGGTCAAGTACATCTGTGTAGTGCCCTGGCTTGACGTTCAGGGTGAATTCAACAACTTCGGCCACAATCTGCTCCTAAATAGTTGGGAGCACACAAGGTACAACAAGTCGAATATTTGCGCATCGAGGCTAGGTTACAAATTTTGCTCGTACTTGCGAAGGTTGCGGAATCGGAGCGGTCGAAAGCGGGCGGCCCTATAGTCGGCGCTATGCGCATCGGCGTCGAACACCTCACCGCTCTCTCCCGTGGCTGCGCGGTGCTCGGCACCGGCGGCGGAGGCGAGGTCGACACCAGCACTTTGATCGCCCGGCAAGCCCTTGATGACCATGGTCCCGTCAATCTCGTCACTCTTGATGACCTTCCCGATGACGGCCTGATCATGCCCGTGGGCATGATCGGGGCACCGTCGGTGTCGATTGAAAAACTCTCCTCCGGCAATGAAATCAACATTCTTCGCACAGCGGTTGAAGAGATCACCGGCCAGTCGGTGGTGGCACTAATGGTCGGTGAAATCGGCGGTGGCAATGGCCTGCTGCCCGTCGCCTGGGCTGCAAAGACGGGTCTGCCGCTGCTGGATGCAGACGGTATGGGTCGCGCCTTTCCGCAGGTGGACATGGTGTCGATGAATGTTGCCGGACTCCCGCCCCAACTAATCGTGATGGCGGATGAACGTGAAAATGTCGTCACCATCCGAGCTCAGGATGGAGTCTGGGCTGAACTCATCGCGCGATCTATTTCCGACGTTTTCGGCGGAAGTGCCGCAATGGCTGACTACGTGATGACGGTTGCCACGGCGCGGGGCGCCATTGTGGAAGGCAGTGTCACTCTGGCCCTTCGAATAGGTCGAGCCGTCCTTGACGCCGTTGAACCGATCGCTGGGCTTTTGGAAGCGGTTGATGGAGTTAACCTCATCGAGGGCAAGGTTGTTGATGTACTGCGCCGAACCGCGGGTGGCTTCGTTCGCGGATCGGTGGTCATTGAAGGCTACGGCCGCGATGCTGGTCGAGTCGTGCGAATCGAGGTCCAGAACGAAAACCTAGTTTTGACCGAAGATGGTCGAGTTCTGGCGAGTGTTCCCGACCTCATCACTGTCGTCGACAGCCAAACCGCAGATGCAATTGCAACCGAACTAGTGCGTTACGGGCAGCGGGTCTGCGTCATCGCCTTTGCCTGTAATCCGATTTGGCGGAGCGAGCGTGGCCTGCAAATTGCTGGGCCGCGGGCTTTCGGTTACGACTTCGATTACGTCCCGGTTGAGGAGCTCCATGGCATCGGGATTTGATCTCCGCCTGGGGATAGATGTCGGTGGGACTAACACCGACGCGGTTGTCCTTGACCGAGATAACAAGGTCATTGCGAAGACTAAACAATCGACGACGGCGGATGTCACCACGGGCATAAAAAATGCTATTGATGCGGTAGCGAGCGCTGGCTCCATCGAGGTATCGCGACTTTCACATGTGATGCTGGGTACCACGCACGCCACTAATGCGGTGCTTGAGCGTCAACGACTCCAACGGGTGGCGGTGCTGCGAGTAGGTGCGCCGTCATCAACTGCGGTGCGACCGATGTACGGGTGGCCGCAGGATCTGGTCGTTGCAGTTGGAGACATGAGCCAAGTCGTAGCTGGCGGCTTCGAATACACGGGCAGGGAGATTGTTCCATTCGATTTCGCGGCAACCACCGAATTCTTCGAGTCAGCTGCTGGCAAGGTTGATGCCGTCGCGATATCTGCGGTTTTCTCGCCGATTTCCAGTGCCCACGAGATTGCTGCGGCGGCGATTGCACGTGAGGTATTAGGTGAAGATATTCCGATCTCACTAAGTCATGAGATCGGCTCCCTCGGTCTTTTGCCGCGGGAGAATGCCACTATTTTGAATGCGGCGCTAACCGGGGTGGCCCGCGCCGTCGCAGCCGCACTAACCCAAGCACTCGGTGAGCACGGGATAACCGCCTCAGTACTTTTTGCGCAAAATGATGGCACGTTGATGGCCCTTGAATATGCGGTTCGTTTCCCGATCCTGACCATCGGATCGGGCCCTGCCAACTCGATTCGAGGTGCGGCATTTCTAACGGGTCTAACCGATGCCTTGGTCGCCGACGTAGGTGGCACCTCAACAGATTTCGGGATGCTCGTCAACGGGTTTCCGCGTGAATCAGCGGTGGCAGTGGAAATCGGCGGGGTGAGCACCAACTTTCGGATGCCCGATGTGTTGTCCATTCCCCTCGGCGGCGGAACCCGAGTGCGGGAACACGATGGAGCCCTCACGCTCGGTCCGGACAGCGTCGGATTTCGACTGCCGCAGGAGGCTCTCGTCTTCGGTGGCTCCACCACCACGCTGAGCGACGCAGCGGTACACGCCGGACGGGCGAAGATTGGTGATGTGCTGCCACCGGCGGAGCTAGCGGAGCTGCTGACCCGGGCCATCGTCGAATCAGATGCCGCCGTGGCCGAGGGTGTTGACCGAATGAAAGTTGGCCGGGCTGGCATCAACTTGATCGTTGTCGGCGGCGGATCCGTGCTGATTCCAGACACCCTGCCCGGGGTGGACAAAGTTCTTCGTCCAGAGAACTACGACGTCGCCAATGCCATCGGGGCCGCTATCGCTCAGGTAAGTGGTCGCTGGGAGGAAGTGGTATCTATGGCTGGTGGCCGTGAGGCTGCGATCGCGGCCGCCTGCGAGCAGGCCAAGGAGCGGGCAATTTTGGCCGGCGCAGATCCCGATCACCTTGAGATTGTCGAAATTGACGAGATTCCGCTGTCTTATCTGACCGAACCGGTCGCGCGAATAAGTGTAAAAGCGGTCGGGCCGCTCGGTAGGGTGTGAATACGGTGGAGTGTAAGTAAGTCAAAAAGGAGCCCTAATGAGAGTTGCTGTCCGTGTTGGTGCCGCGTTAGCGCTGGCCCTATTACTAGGTGCCTGCGCTGGAACAGCGCCAACGAGCCAACCGACTCCCGCCACCCCAGCCACCGCGGCCGCAGATGGGGCCGCCAGTGGGGCGCCCACGGCGGCACCCGCGCCGGCAAATGCGATCAAAGCGACCTTCACCTACCTCAATAACCTCGACGTGGTGACCGAGTGGGATCCGGCGACCAGTTATTCAAACGAGGTGATCGCCATGAACAACATCTACGAGCAGCTAACGCGGACTAATGCAGAGACCGGTAGCACCGAGCCATTGTTGGCGACCTCATGGGAAACTTCAGCCGACGGTCTCACCTGGACTTTCAAGTTGCGAGATGGTGTCACGTTCTCCAACGGCAACCCGGCAGACGCCAATGCTGCCAAAGCTGCCCTCGATCGAACCATTAAATTGGCGGGCGGCGCTGCCTACATCTGGGATCCGGTAGAGACCATCACCGCGAAGGATGCGACCACACTTGAGTTCACCTTGAAGTACGCGGCCGCACTTGATCTCATCGCATCTTCGGCCTTTGGGGCTTACATCTACGACACCAAGGCCAGCGCGGGTGACCTCGCAGAGTGGTTCGCCGAGGGCAATGCGGCCGGTACCGGGCCGTATGTAATTGATTCGTGGGCCAAGGGCACCGAGAACGAGCTCACCCTCAAGGCGAATGAAAGCTATTGGGGCGGCTGGGAGGGGGATCACTACACCTCCATTGTCTTCAAAGTGGTTCCCGAGCTGACAACTGCCGTTCAACTCTTGCAGAGTGGTGAGGGCACTTTCATTCCGCAGATTTCCTCAACAATCTTCACTTCACTCGAGGGCCAGGCCGGGATAGTGACCCAGCGGTCGTCGACCTTCCAGAATCTCTTGGCGATGCTAAATACCGCATCTGGTCCGCTAGCTGATCCTAAATTGCGGCAGGCCGTTGCCAAGGCGATCGACTACGACGCAATCGTGACGATCTTGCAGGGCAGCATGACAAAGGCGACCGGAGTTATACCGGAAGGCCTCCTCGGATACTCGAGCGCGGTATCGCAAACAACTGATGTCGAAGGGGCCAAGGCGCTGCTAGCCGAAGCTGGTTATAGCCCAGACCAACCGTTGACCTTGTCGATGACCTATGCCGCCGGGGATCCGGAAGAAGAAACAATCGCGAAGGTACTCAAGGCGAACCTAGCGACCGTCGGCATCAACTTGGAGTCACAGGCGCTTGCATGGGAAACCCAATGGGATCGCGGGAAGAGCAAAGATGCGGCTAAACGGCAAGACATCTTCCTCTTTTATTGGTACCCCGATTATGCAGACCCGTACTCGTGGTTCATCAATCTTTACCATTCGGCTGAACCGCCGTATTTCAACCTCTCCTATTGGGATGACCCCGCGGTTGACGAGGTAATAGACGGGTTGCCCGCCGTGACAGCGACCGATCGCGAGCTGGCGCAGACGCAGTATGTAGGGCTGCAGCAGACGATCGCAGATCAAGCGGTTTCACCGGTGCTGGGTGTGATCAATTCCCAAGTGGCCTTTGCTGCCAGCATGACCGGCTATGTGAATAATCCGGCCTACGCAAGCGTTGTGTTCGTCCATGGCCTGACACCGACCGAGTAGACGCGAGTAGTTTTGGCTCGTTACCTTGCCTCTCGGGTGCTGCAGGCATTCGGAGTGGTGGTGGGGGTAGTAGTTCTCACCTTCCTAATCGCGCGACTTATCCCCGGTGACCCAGCGGTTGCTTACGCCGGACCGCGGGCCACCGCCGAGCAACTTGCCGCCGTACGCGAAAGGTTCGGACTAGACGGCTCACTTTGGGAGCAGTTCGTTACGTACCTAAGTGGTGTCGCACGCGGTGACTTGGGGATCTCGCTCCATACCAAGGCGCCGGTGGTTGAAGACCTTTTCCGGGTGTTCCCAACTACGCTCGTGCTGGTCACAATCGCCTTAGTTTTAGCAGCGATTATCGGTATCCCACTAGGTGCGATGGCGGCCCACTCGCGGGGGCGTCTTGGTGATTTGATCGCGAAGGTTATCTCAATTCTTATGGTTTCGATGCCCGTGTTCTGGCTGGCGATTTTGCTGCAGATCATCTTCTTCTCCCGACTTGGCTGGGTGCCGGTGGCGGGGGAGTATGACACCCGGCTTGACGCGAGCAGTCCGCTTTACACCGTTATCGGGGTGCCGGTGGTGGATGCACTCCTCACCGGCAACTGGGTGGTCTTTCGAAGCACGCTTGCCCATTTGATCCTCCCGGTTATCGCGATCGCGGCTTACCCGATCGGGGCGGTTGCCATGGTCACGCGCGGATCCCTACTGGAGAATTTAGGTGAGGAGCATGTGCGAATGGTGCGTGCACTTGGCTTCTCGGAGCGCTCGGTGTTCGCACGCTTCGCACTAAGGCCCTCACTCAATCCGATTATCGCGCTGCTCGCACTTGTCTTCGCCTATGCGCTGACCAACTCCTTCATTGTTGAATCCATCTTTAATTGGCCGGGCCTTGGCAACTATGCGGTTAAGTCAATCCAGAGCCTAGATGTCCCGGCGATCTTGGGCGTGACCCTCGTCGTGGCCCTCATCTA
>JBIIOU010000010.1:0-27499 GCA_044336815.1 Candidatus Nanopelagicales bacterium
AAACATTCAAAGAAACGTTCAGGTGAAGGCCGTGAAGTAGTGACCGGATGCCACTGTTCAAGTGCTTCTACTACGCGCTCGGCTTGCTGATCTTCGGTTTCGTCATATGGCTGGCCGGCGACCACGACTTGCACGGGTACAACCGAGATTCCGTACTTGGCTGCCCACCCGCTCGGCAAGTAGGCCGTCGAATCGGTAACAACTGCAACTGGCATAAGAGGCAGCGTAACGAAACCCAGTTATTCAGGCACGATGTTGACGAGCTTGGGTGGTCGCACAATGACCGTCTTAATGCCCTTACCCTCCAGTGCAGCCTGCACTGCGGGAGCCGAGAGGGCCAACGCCCGCAGTTCGTCCTCACTGATCGTGGGGGCAACCTCAAGGCGCTCGCGCACCTTGCCAGCGATTTGCACAATACAAATCACCGACTCTTCGACCAAAAGTTCGGGATCCACTTTTGGCCAGCCGGCAAGTGCCACCGAAGGCTCATGGCTCAAGCGCGACCACATGTCTTCTGCGGTGTAAGGCGCAACAAGTGACAAAATAATTGCCACCGCCTCTGCGGCTTCACGGACAGCCGGATCATTTGGCCCACACCCACTATCAATCGCCTTGCGGGTCACATTTACTAACTCCATGGCTCGCGCCACCGCGACATTAAATCGGAAGGACTCAATAGAGACAGTCGCATCGTGCACTGCCCGATGTGTGGCCTTTCGGAGTTGCCGGTCACCGGAACTAAAGTCAACCCCTGGTGCACTTGTTACATCACCAGATAGGCGCCAAGCTCGAGCTAAGAACTTTTTCGCACCTGACGGAGAAACGTCCGCCCAGTCGACATCGTCCTCGGGTGGCCCGGCGAAGACCATGCTCAAACGAATGGCATCGACTCCGTGGATTGCAAGTTCATCTGAGAGCCGCACCAGGTTGCCTCGACTCTTACTCATCGCGGAGCCAGACATCACCACCATGCCCTGGTTCAGTAGGCGCGTGAATGGCTCTGTGAAGTCGAGCAGGCCCATGTCGTAAAGGACTTTGGTGAAGAACCGGCTGTAAAGCAGGTGCAAGATGGCATGGGTGACACCACCCACATATTGGTCAACCGGCAGCCATTCGCGCACTTTTGCTGGGTCAAAGGCCCGAGTCGAGTCATTCGGGTCGACATAACGCAGGTAATACCACGATGAATCCACGAAGGTGTCCATGGTGTCGGCGTCACGAGTTGCTGGTTCACCACACTTGGGGCAAAGAACGCTGGCCCACTCGATTGCAGCGCCAAGGGGTGAGGTGCCCTTCGGTTTGAGGTCTAGGCCCTCGGCCGGGGGTAACAGCACCGGCAACTGTGCTTCGGGTACCGGCACCTCACCGCATGTTGGGCAATGAATGATCGGGATCGGTGCACCCCAGTAACGCTGACGCGAGATAAGCCAATCGCGAAGGCGATAGTTAACCGCAGTGCGCCCGGTGCCACGTTGCTCAAGTACCAGATTCATTGCAGCGATTGCTTCGACTTTGTCCAGGCCATCTAGTGGGCCCGAGTTAACGTGTGGTCCGTCATCGGCCGTGGCAACGCCGGTCGCTAATGGGTCGTCACCGGCCTCAACAACTACTCGCACCGGCAAATTAAATTTACGAGCGAAGTCTAGGTCGCGCTGGTCATGTGCGGGAACGGCCATAATCGCACCGGTACCGTAGTCGGCGAGTACATAATCCGATGCCCACACTTCAATGCGTTCGCCATTTACTGGATTGATTGCGTGACGCTGCAAGAACACACCGGTCTTTTCACGGGATTGGTCTAGCCGATCCATTTCCGAGGTGCCTTTTACTTGCTCGAGATACGCAGCGAAATCGGCTTCGGCTGAAGTTCCCGAGGCAAGTTCAGCAGCGAGGTCTGAGTCGACAGCAACTACGAAGAAAGTTGCGCCATACAAAGTGTCGGGTCGAGTCGTATATACGGTAACCGGCTCATCGCGCCCTTCGATGGCGAACTCGACTTCAGATCCACTTGATCGACCAATCCAGTTGCGCTGCATCAGCAATACTTTCTCCGGCCATTTGCCTTCGAGGTCTTCCATGTCATCAAGTAGACGATCGGCGTAGTCGGTAATGCGCAGATACCACTGCGTTAATTTCTTTTTGGTGACAGCCGTATCGCAGCGCTCACAAACTCCGTTGACAACTTGCTCATTTGCCAGCACCGTTTGGCAATTCGGGCACCAGTTGACACTACTTGCCTTGCGATACGCCAAACCGCGCTCAAACATCTGCAGGAAGAACCACTGATTCCATTTGTAGTATTCCGGGTCGCAGGTATTGAAAACCCGATCCCAGTCAAATGAACAAGCGTAACGGCGCATCGAAGCTTTTTGCTGAGCAATGTTTTCGTAGGTCCAGTGAATCGGATCCTCATTGCGCTTTATCGCAGCGTTCTCGGCCGGCAATCCAAACGCGTCCCAGGCGATCGGATGCATGACATTAAAGCCCTGCTGCACCCAGTACCGAGCGATAACGTCGCCTAGTGCGTACGCCTCGGCATGGCCCATGTGAAGGTCGCCGGATGGGTAGGGAAACATATCGAGGACGTACTTTTTGGGCCGGGTATCACCGTGGCCCCCGGATCGAAAGGGGGCTAGCTCATCCCAAATGGGCAGCCAGCGCTCCTGGATTGCATCAAAGTCGTAGCCGAGCGGCTCATCGGAGCGCTCGGCGATATCAGTTGGTTCACTCATAGGACTGTCGAGTCTACCGAGGTGCTGTCTACGCGGTCCCCGGTGCCGAGCCCAAGGACTAATCCAGCGAAAACTTAGCTGAACCCCGTCGCGCAGACAGCAGGTTCTACGGCTAGATGTAGCGACTTCACGGCGCGGGCATTATGTTCGTGCCATGCGCGAGCACCTAAAGTTGGTCACTCTAGGAGCAGCCAAGATCCAAGTCGCAACCGTCACATGGATCCCTTCTATCCGTGGCGCGGTTGTTGTCTCCTTATGTATCTCCTGGTGCATCTATGCCGGCATTACCCCTTATGCCATTCCACTTGCCGTGGGTGCACTCTTTGTGGGCCTAGCGGATGTCGATCAAGTATTTGGCCAGCGCTGGCGCACCATGTTGACTGCCACTTTCTGGATCACCATTAGCGCCATGCTCGGAGGCCTGGCATCAAATTTTGGTGTTTTCCAAGTACTGCTAGTCGCTGCAATAGGAGCAGTATGCGGCTATGTTGGGGTAGCTGGTCGCCGCAGCGCACTGATCGGGTTGTTGTCCGTGGTCGCTTACGTCATTTTCTCGGGGGCCCCCGAGAATAATCTGACCGCCTTGCTGACCGGGGGCCTAGTTGCCATTGGTGGGCTCATCCAAACTGCCGCAACGGTGGTACCAACAGCTATCCGGGCACCGCGGGTGTTTCGGGTTCCCCACGAGAGTGACCATATTTTTCGTCAACTGCGTGAAAATTTGAACACGAAAAACGACTTTTTTAGGCATGGTGCTCGACTAGCCTTAGCTTTGGCTGTTGCGATGTCGGCTTATCTTTATCTGGGCTGGCCGCACGGCTATTGGATACCGATGACCGTGGCCTGGATCAGCCTGCCTGACCAAAACGGAACCGCAACTCGAGTCATCGCACGAGTAGCTGGCTCCCTTGCCGGTGTTCTTATAACCTATGTGGTTATCGAGGGGTTACACCTCGAGACCTATGCAACGGCGATATTTATTGGCGTAGGCGGGCTTGTGATGTTGGCATTTGTTCGCGCCAATTACGCGATCGCCGTCAGCGGTATCACAATCTTCGCGATCTCACTGATGTCACTCATCGGTGATCCAATTGCCGAAGTTTCCACTATCCGACTGCTCTCAACATTAATCGCGGGAGTCATCGTCATCGGCGCCTCCTTTCTCTGGCCAGCCGTTCGAACCGAAGATGAGCGTGCCCACTAACCTGCCTTTATGTCTCGACGCGGCTGGGCGCTGTTCATCTCACTCGGATTAATCTGGGGTTTGCCCTACCTGCTCATCAAAGTAGGCGTTGAATCACTTTCACCGTTCGTCGTGGTGTTTGCCCGCGTATTTATTGGCGCCGCGATTATGCTGCCAATCGCTTTCTTCACCGGGCAACTGCGCAAACTCAAAGGCCACTGGCGGTGGGTGTTCATCTTCGCGATCGTCGAGATGACTTTCACTTTCTTGGCACTGACGTGGGCAGAGCAGCGCATTTCAAGTTCACTCGCCGCCTTGCTGATTTCAACGGTGCCGCTTACTGCCGCAATCATCGCCCGGGCGATGGGCCTTGACAGTCGCTTGAGCGGGATGCGTTTGGTGGGTCTGGGCGTCGGATTTGCCGGAGTCGCAGTCCTTGTCGGGCTCGATGTTTCTGGTGGGGATTTCCTTTCGGTTGCTGCAATCAGCATCACCGTTTTGGGATACGCCCTCGGCCCAATAATTGTTGATAGAAAACTAAGTAGCGCCCCGAGCGTTGCGGTCATCGCGGCGTCATTGACCATCAATGCGTTGATCTACGCACCATTTGCTTGGCTGACTTGGCCCACCGAGGCGGTGCCCGCTAATGCTTGGTGGTCGATTGTGGCACTAGGCGCCGTTTGCACCGCAGGTGCTTTCATTATTTTCTTCGCGCTCATCGCCGAAGTTGGCCCGGCCCGAACTACCGTAATCACCTACGTCAATCCGGGCGTCGCGGTGATCTTGGGTGTGCTGATCCTTGGCGAACCACTCACCCCGGGCATAGTTATTGGGTTTCCGTTGGTATTGGCCGGATCTTTCTTAGCAACCCGGCGTGCGCCGACCATGGAGTCTGAGCCCCACGCTTAAACAGCTGACCGGTCCCGCTGGCTTCTAGGAACGAAGTAGTACCTGAAAAATGGTGGAGCTGAGGGGATTCGAACCCCTGACCCCCTGCATGCCATGCAGGTGCGCTACCAGCTGCGCCACAGCCCCGAAATTTGCCTAACCAGATGAACTCGGGAGGCGTCAGCATACCAAGGCAGCCACCGGCCAGTTTCGGTGGCCAGAAGTAGCTAACTAACGATCATCGGCTAGCGCCGACTCCGGCAAAGTGCCCGCGTTGTATTCCTGTAGGCGCCACCTCGGGCCGAATGGGCTGACATTCTCAACCAACACCGACCAAGAGCAGTTGGTTAAAACCCCAAGTACCGCCCAGTGCTCAGGTGGCAGCCCCAAAATCTCACCTATACCGGCGCGCGCGGCCCCACCGTGGGTCACCACCACGAGCACCCGGCCGGGCTCGACCCGCTCGAGGGCCCGCTGCACGGCGGCGGCGACGCGCTCGGCCACTTCAAGCCGGGTTTCACCTGATACCCCGGCTCGCATTTCAGCACTAGCTGACCATTGCGCGAGCATCGCTCCGTAGCCCTGCTCCATCTCAGGGCGCGTTAGCCCTTCCCACTCCCCCGCAAACGTTTCTCGAAGGCCCACATCGGTGGTGACTTCGAGGCCGAGTATCCGGGCAAGTGGCTTAGCGGTATTCATCGCGCGGCTAAGATCCGACGCGACAATCACTGCCGGCTGCAAAGTTGCAAGCATCGCCGCCGCACGCTCGGCTTGTTCAACGCCTAACTCATCTAGCTCGATGTCGGTTTGCCCTTGGAAACGCTGCTCGGCATTCCAGTGGGTACGTCCGTGCCGCCAGAAAACTATTCGGCGGGGTTCGCGGCGCTCGCTCAGGATGACTCCCAAGGGTTGGTGCTGCGTGCGCCATCGTACGCAGCCTCCCGCGATGAATCGCGGGCCGAATGCGGGGCATTTACTGATGCCGGCAATTCGAGCATTGGGCAGTCTTTCCAAAGGCGTTCGATCGCGTAATGGATTCGCTCTTCGGCAAGTTGCACGTGCACCACAATGTCACCGTAATCAAGTAGCACCCAGTGGCTCTCACGCTCGCCCTCGCGGCGGAGTGGCTTGGCTCCCATCTCGCGCAATCGTTCCTCAACCCCGTCAACAACACCCTTAACCTGGCGGTCATTCGCGGCCGAAATGAGCACGAACACATCGGTTATGACGACATGATCACTCACGTCGATTGCCATGATGTCTTCGCCGAGCTTCTCTGAGGCCGCCTCGGCCGCCGCTACCGCGAGAGCCACTGCTTCACTGCTTGCTGTCATGACCACTGCTTTCAGGTTGTTTTGGAAGTGCTATTGATAAAGCTTGCGCTTACCGATGAAATTTGCGACCGACTCCGGCACCAAATAGTTAATTGGTTCGCCGCGTCCGGCCCGAGCTCGAATATTGGTTGACGAAATAGCCATGGCCGGTATCTCAAGTAGCGTCCAGGAGTCTGCTGGGAGGTCTGGGTGGCGCATCTCATGCCCTGGACGCGTGACACCGATGATGTGAGCCAAGGCGATGACCTCCTGCGGCCCACGCCACTCCATGATGTCAGCAAGGGCATCGGCTCCGGTGATGAAGAACCACTCGGTTTCCAAGTTTGGAAAACTCAGCTCGTACTGCGACCGTAAATCTCGCAGCGTGTCGACCGTATAGGTCGGGCCCTCGCGATCAATGTCGACTCGAGTGACATCGAAGCGGTCATCCGTTGAGGTAGCAAGCACCGTCATCAAATAGCGTTCTTCCGGCGTTGCCCCCGGAGCCGGTGACTTGTGCCACGGTTGCCCGGTCGGAGCAAAGAGCACCGTGTCAAGTTTGAAACTGTAGGCAACTTCGGATGCAGCGACAAGGTGGCCATGATGAATTGGGTCGAAAGTTCCGCCCATCACCCCGATGCGGCGGGTGGTCACAAGATTGGGTCTAGCGGTCGACGTTGATCATGGCGGTTACGACGAGCAGCGCCACCAAGACCAAGAAGGCAAAACCGCCGAAAACATAAGGAGAGATCATCCCCTGCGTTGCTACTTCTTCAGCCGCACCCACACCCATAATGGAACCCTTCATGTCGTTGTAGGAGCACTCTACTGGGCTGAACCAAATCTCGTTATCCGCGTACGTGACCGTCGCCGGTCACGACATAAGTCGTGGTAGTCAACTCGGTGAGCCCCATGGGGCCGCGCGCATGCAGTTTCTGGGTGGAAATCCCGATCTCAGCACCGAAACCAAACTCACCACCATCGGTGAATCGGGTAGAGGCGTTAACCATGACGGCGGCCGAATCCACACCTGCCACAAAGCGCTGGGCCGCAGACTGACTATCGGTAACAATCGCCTCGGTATGACCACTCGACCACCGGCGAATATGCGCCAGCGCATCATCAATATTGTCAACGATGCCGGCAGCTATATCCAATGAGTAGTACTCCGCTGCCCAGTCGTCATCTGTGACATCAGCGAATCCAACCCCGGTAACTGTGGCATGTAGGGCGAACCTTGAATCACCATGGATGGTGACCCCTGCCTCCTTAAGTGCAGTTAGCGCCCGGGGAAGGAACGCGTCGGCGATCTCGCGGTGAACTAGCACCGTCTCTGCTGCATTGCACACGCTCACGCGCTGCGCCTTACTGTTCATCAAAATTGCGATTGCCTTATCTATGTCGGCATCCTTATCGATATAGACATGACAGTTTCCGACGCCGGTCTCGATAACCGGGACCGTGGAGTTGTCAACCACGCTGCGGATGAGATCAGCGCCGCCACGTGGGATGAGCACATCCACCAAGCCTCGCGCCGTCATCAAATATTTCACCGACTCGTGGGTAACTCCCGGCACGATCTGGATGGCATCGGCGGGTAGTCCGGTCGAAGTAAGCGCATCGCGCATGACCGCGGTCAATGCCGCATTACTTTCGGCCGCAGATGAGGACCCCCGAAGGAGCGCGGCGTTACCACTCTTTAGGCAAAGCCCGGCGGCATCAACCGTGACATTGGGTCTGGCTTCATAAATCATCCCGACTACGCCGAGCGGCACCCGAATTTGCCGCACCTGCAAACCATTTGGAAGGGTGTAACCGCGAATTACTTCACCGACTGGATCTGGCAATGCGGCAACTTCACGCAGTGCCTGCGCAATATCTGCGATGCGAGACGGGGTTAGAGTCAGGCGGTCGACAAGGGCCGCGGATGTGCCGGCAGCCTGCGCTCTGGCAACATCACCGGCATTGGCTGCGGTAATTTCACCCGACCGCAAGTCAAGGGCGTCGGCCATTGCGAGAAGCGCTTTATCTTTTTGCTCACGAGTGAGAAGCCGCAGCAGGCTGGCTGCATCGCGGGCCGCTCGTGCGGTCGCGAGTACCTGCTCTTTTTCTTCGTTCCCTGTCTCACTCATGGCCACAGCCTAGATGAATCCAAAGTGCGTCACTCAAAAAGGCAGTAGTCGCCCAGCCGCGAGGGGTCCGGGCTGCTCATTATGGAATCTCCCCCGCCGGTGGAAGGTGTCTTGGCTAATAACCTCGACCCCCACCGCCTGCCATGGCGGCAGGTGTGCTGACTCAAGGTGCTCTTCCCACAACCTCACTGACATGTTCAAGGCTTGGGCTACGTCAATTGCTTCCTCCCAGTAGCGCACTTCCGCTCTATCGACCGCGAAACGACCCGTTAACAAGAATGGGTGTTCGTGGCCTAAACGCTCAAGTGCCGAGCGAATCTCAATTTCACTTACTGGGGCGCCGGCCACCGTCAACGTGACATGCCACAGATGAGCTGAATCAGGCGATGGCGAGTCGGCGACCACGTAGGCCTCCCATCAAAGCCGCCTAGATTGCGATGATCACCAGGTCGTCCCGGTGAACAACTTCGCGTTCATACTCTGGACCTAGATCCCGCGCTAGGTCCTTGGTAGACCGCCCCAGCAACCCGGGAAGTTCACCAGAGTCAAAGTTGACCAGTCCGCGGGCGATCGTGTTGCCACTTTCGTCTAATAAGTCGACCGGATCTCCGGCATCGAATTTGCCGTCGACCCCCGTAATGCCCGCCGGAAGCAGGGAAAGTCGCCTTTGGACCACCGCTGCCACCGCACCGGCATCAAGGTGCAGCCGCCCGCGCGCGTTCGTGGCGTGC
This sequence comes from Candidatus Nanopelagicales bacterium, assembly GCA_044336815.1. GTDB lineage: Bacteria > Actinomycetota > Actinomycetes > S36-B12 > S36-B12. The sequence continues at coordinate 8,980 of JBIIOU010000010.1, forward strand.
GCCAACCAGAGCAGCCGGGTGGAGGTGCGCTCGCCGGTAGGGTGAAACAAGGTGCCGCTGGAGGCCGAACTCAAGGCGATATCACTTGCCTCCGCCGCGGCTAGAAGTACCGGGATACCTGCTGAGGTGGCGATCTGGGCGGCTTCCACCTTGGTTGCCATCCCGCCAAGGCCCACACCAGCCGCACCAACTCCCCCAATGCGTATCGCACCTAAATCCGCAGGCGTGCGAACTTCACTGACCAGTTTGGCTCCGGGCTGGGTTGGTGGTCCGTCGTAAAGCCCATCGACATCCGAAAGGAGTATCAGCGCCTCGGCAGCAACCAGGTGGGCAACAAGTGCTGCTAGCCGATCGTTATCCCCGAAACGAATCTCCTCGGTTGCGACGGTGTCGTTCTCATTAACGATCGGAATGACACCCAATTCGAGTAGTCGAAATAGCGTTCGCTGGGCGTTTCGATAGTGCGATCTGCGCGTGACATCCTGGGCGGTCAAAAGTACCTGACCAACGGTGATGCCGTGCTTGGCGAACTCGCTGCTGTATTGCGCGATAAGCATGCCCTGCCCGACGCTTGCCGCCGCCTGCTGAGTTGCTAAATCGCGTGGGCGCGTGGTCAACCCCAGTGCGGGCAAACCAGCGGCGATCGCACCACTTGAGACGAGAACGACTTGGTGACCTGCTGCATGCCGCGCCGCTAAATGCGCAACTAGATCCGCAATGCGCTCTGCATCTAGTCCACCACCATGCTTGGTCAGTGATGATGAGCCAACTTTTACGACGATGCGCCCAGCGGACGCCAACATCTCGCGAGCGTTCACGGACCCTCCACGTCGAGCTGGGCATCCAATCGCACATCGGTACCTCGTGGGCTCTTACTCGAACCCATATCCACGTGCAAAGTCGGTTGCCAATCGAATACAACAGCATTGTCGTCGCTACCGATCATCACGGTGCAACCGGCCGCCGCACCCTGCTTAACGAGTTGCTCTTCAACTCCGAGTCGGGCCAGCCGGTCAGATAGGTAGCCGACTGCTTCATCATTGCTGAAGTCGGTTTGACGCACCCAGCGCTCAGGGCGCTCACCGCGCACCCGATACCCATCGGCCTCCTGAGTGACAGTGAAGCCGCGGTCATTTACTGACCTCGGAGTAATGACAATTCGCGGAGCCTCATCGGGGATAGCCGCAATGCGAGCCTGCAGCACCTTTTCGGCCATCGCAAACGAAAGTGGGCGCAGACCCTCATGGGTTGCCGCAGAGATCTCAAAGACTAGGTAGCCGCGCTCCTCGAGGATCGGACGCACTAGCTCGGCAAGTACGCGCGCATCGGGAACGTCAATCTTGTTGAGCACCACAATGCGCGGGCGATCATGTAGCCCCCCGTAGAGCGCCAGTTCGTGTTCGATTGCATCTATATCGTCAATTGGGTCACGACCTGGCTCCATCGTGGCGCAGTCAAGAACATGAACGAGCACACTGCAGCGCTCCACGTGGCGCAAGAACTCCAGACCCAGACCTTTGCCCTCACTGGCACCGGGTATCAACCCCGGAACATCAGCGACGGTATAGACAACTTCACCCGCCGTTACGACTCCGAGATTTGGAATCAACGTGGTGAACGGATAGTCGGCAATTTTTGGTCGAGCCGCACTCATGGCGGCAACGAGGCTCGACTTACCAGCGCTCGGAAAGCCGACAAGTGCAACGTCTGCGACAGTCTTAAGCTCTAGGACAATATCTCGATACTCACCGGGTTCACCGAGAAGTGCAAAACCAGGAGCTTTACGACGCGGTGATGCCAAAGATGCATTACCGAGGCCACCGCGACCACCTTTGGCGATGATCTGCCGGGTGCCGGCCCCGAGGAGATCGGCGATGACGGAGCCATCAGGTGCTAGGACCATCGTGCCGTTAGGAACCCGCAGCACAACGTCGTCGCCTTCGCCTCCGTTGCGGTGCGAACCTTGACCCGGGCGACCGTTATCGGCTTTACGGTGCGGGCCATGATGGAACTCGAGCAGGGTTGTCACACTCGGATCAACAACCAGCACAATATCGCCGCCTCGACCGCCACTTCCGCCGTCAGGCCCGCCGAGTGGCTTGAATTTCTCACGCAGCACCGAGGCGCATCCGTGACCTCCGTCGCCACCTTGTACATGCAAGGTGACTTGGTCAACAAAAGTGGCCACGATTAAAACTCCTTTTTTTGGTACCCGTGCAATCGCAAAGAGGCGAGCCCAACGGGCCCGCCTCGTCGACATGCGGTGTCGCGCAGCAATAACTGCGCAATTCTTGAACGCTTACTGCTGAATTACGCTCCTGCGACGATATTGACGACGCGGCGGCCACGGGCCACTCCGAATTCGACAGTGCCGGCAGATAGGGCGAACAACGTGTCATCCTTGCCGCGACCAACGTTTTTTCCAGGGTGAAAATGCGTGCCGCGCTGACGAACGATGATCTCGCCGGCATTGACATCTTGGCCACCGAAGCGCTTAACTCCTAAGCGCTGGGCATTGCTGTCGCGACCGTTGCGGGTGCTCGATGCACCTTTCTTATGCGCCATTAGTTCACTTCCCGGTCTTGATGTCGATGACCTTAACCGCGGTGAGGTCTTGACGATGACCTTGACGGCGACGGTAGCCGGTCTTGTTCTTGAACTTGAGGATGTCAATCTTGGGCCCGCGGTGATGATCGACGATCTCCGCGGTGACAGTTACTGTCGCCAATGTCGCGGCATCGCTGGTGACCTTGCCACCATCTACGACCAAAAGGGCGGGCAGCGTCAGGGACTTGCCTGGCTCACCGGCCTGCCGGTCGAGCACCACAACATCGCCAACCGCGACCTTTTCTTGCCGGCCGCCAGCGCGCACGATCGCGTACACCACAAACTCCTACCTGTAAGTCAATTCCCGGGATCTAGCCCCGCGAGGTGGCAGCCTTTGGGCCGCCTCGGGCTAAGGGTACGGATAGCACCCGCAAGTGGTCAAACCGCCTCCTCCGAAAGCCCTGTTTCCAGTGCTTCCGAGGTGGCCACGAGCCCAGATTCGAGCATGGTTTCAGCGTCAGGGACGATTTCGCCGGCCAACTCACCGGCCAACTCATCGGCCAACTCACCGGCCAGTTCATCGGCCAGTTCATAGGCGCGAGCGGCCACATCGGCTGGATCCACCGCATTCGCCGGCCGCCGGCTCTTCGGGGAAATCTCGTGGTCATGGCTGTGGTTGGCCCCATTGCCGTTGTCGACCGGATGCATTGATATCCGAAGGCCCCGTCCGGCGCATGCATCGCAGGGGGTCGAGAAGGACTCAATAAGCCCCGAGCCGATGCGCTTGCGGGTCATCTGTACGAGGCCGAGTGAGGTTACTTCGGCAACTTGGTGCTTAGTGCGGTCACGGCCCAAAGACTCAACTAACCGGCGCAGCACCAAATCACGATTTGTTTCTAGCACCATGTCGATGAAGTCGATGACGATGATGCCACCCACATCGCGCAGTCGAAGCTGGCGGACGATCTCTTCGGCCGCCTCCAAGTTGTTACTCGTGACGGTTTGTTCGAGGTTACCGCCTTGGCCAATGAACTTGCCGGTGTTTACGTCAACCACCGTCATGGCTTCGGTGCGGTCAATCACCAGCGAACCACCCGATGGCAAGAACACCTTTCGATCCAGTGCCTTCGCCAGTTGCTCATCGACCCGGTACTCGTCGAAGAGATCCATATTCGAAACCCAATGCTGGAGGCGGTCGACAAGATCAGGCGCTATCCCATTTATATAGGTGGTAACTGACTCCCATGCGGTATCACCTGAGACAACCAACTTGTTTACATCTTCGTTGAAGATGTCACGCACGACTTTGATGGCCAGATCAGGCTCACCATGAAGCAGGGTGGGTGGGGATGCGGTCTTAACCGCCTCAGCGATTGCCTCCGACTGTGCCTTAAGGCGCATGATGTCCTGCTCAAGAGCTTCCTCGGGTGCGCCTTCGGCGGCGGTGCGAACAATGACACCAGCTTCTTCTGGAATTACGCGCTTAAGAATGTTCTTCAGCCGGGACCGTTCAGTATCAGGCAACTTACGGCTGATGCCGGTCATCGAACCGTCTGGCACATAAACCAAGTACCGACCCGGTAGCGAGATCTGGCTGGTCAGGCGAGCACCCTTTTGACCAACCGGATCTTTGGTTACCTGCACCAAGATCGTGTCACCTGATTTCAGTGCGAATTCAATGCGCTTGGGCTGCCCTTCCAGTCCGGCACCATCCCAGTTCACTTCACCGGCATAAAGCACCGCATTGCGCCCTCGGCCAATGTCAACGAAAGCTGCCTCCATGCTCGGCAACACATTTTGAACTCGTCCCAAATAAACGTTGCCAACGAGTGAGGACGAACTTCCGCGCGTGACGTAATGCTCCACGAGCACTCCATCTTCAAGTACCGCGATCTGGGTTCGGTCACCAATCTGCCGGACAGCCATCACCCGATCAACTGATTCACGGCGGGCTAAGAACTCTGCCTCCGTCAAGATCGGTGCGCGGCGGCGCCCAGCCTCACGGCCTTCGCGGCGGCGCATTTTTTTGGCCTCTAGTCGAGTTGAGCCACGCATTGAACTAGCGTCATCTTTTTTCGCGCTCGCCCGTGGTGCACGCACTTTGACAACGGTGTTGGGCGGATCATCCGGAGATGGTTCGACATCAGATTCGCTGCCCCGGCGACGGCGACGGCGACGGCGCGTTGTTCCCGAATTCTCCGAATCCTCATCGTCATCTGACTCATCGCCGGCTTCACTTTGACTATCAGAAGAATCGGCACTCGCATCTGCGCCTGACTCTGATTCTTCGGAGCGGCGACGGCGCCCACGGCCCCCACGACGGCGACGGCGACGGCGCGCTTCGTCATCGGACTCCCCGGCAACACCGGCACCAGATTCGTTGGGTGAACCCTCTGATGCGGCCGGCGCATCGGCGGCCGGTGCATCGGCGTTCTTTGGTTTGCTAGTTGCCCGCTTGCGTACCGCGGCAAGCGGCACCGGAGCGGGATCAGCAGCCTTGAACAACGGCGCGATAAAGGCGGCACTGGGTGCCTTGCTAATCGGGGCTGGGCTTACTTCGGGCGCCACGGCTACCTTGTTGGTCGCTTTCTTGGCAGCCTTCTTCACCGGCTTCTCTGGTGCTGATTTCGCACCTAGTGATTTCTCAGCTGAAGATTTCTCTGGTACAACTTTCTTAGTAGCCTTCTTAGCGGCTTTCTTCGCCGGCTTCTCGGCAACGGTTTCGCTCGTTGCCGCCGGTGGTCCGGCCGGGCGGCTGGCTGCACGCCGGCGGAGGGTTGGTGCCGTGGTGGGTTCGGTTTTATCGACCATTGGGTCGTACTCCTTTAGGGGTCAAGCACCGGTTTCCCGGTGTTGACGAGTGTCGGGTGAGCGCCCGTTACCGATCGCCCATCAAGTCTTAGCGGCGGCCAGCGGCGCGCGGTCGGGGGCAAATGGATCTCCCACGGTCGCACCGACTGGGTCGAGCGGCCCCTGTGCCAGCCGAGTCACCCGTGGGGGCGCTGGCGGCACGAGGTCCGCAACCTGCCGTAGTGCAGTAAGTACATCGTCGGGTCTTACTGACGGTGTGGCATGCCGCACTACCGCCATGAGTATTGCACACTCCGTCCCAGATTCAACCACTAGCGAGACCACCGGCCCCCGGGCGTCGAAGGCCCGAACCCCATTTTTCGTGAGGCGCTCAACCGTCACTTCGCCCTGACCCATTAGTTTTTGGGCCGCGATCTCCACTTCGGCGACCCCAAGCCCGGGGAGTTCAATTTGCCAAATACTGGCTTCTAGGCGCTGGACGAAATCCGGGGTGATGGCCTCCACCACCTCGACGATGTCTAGGCCCGGGGGTAAGGCATCGTCTAGAGCTGCACGCACCGCCCCCGGGTCGCAGCGCTCGGTGACCCCAATTTCGACATATTCAGCCTCACTCGCTACTCCCGTCGGCGCCGAGTTGGCGTACGAGACCTTTGGATGCGGAGAGAACCCGGCACTAAATGCCATCGGGATTTCCGCTCGACGCAGGGCCCGTTCCAGGGCCCGCTGAAAATCGCGGTGGCTGGAAAATCTCAAACGGCCGCGCTTGGCGTAGCGCAGCCGAAGGCGCTGCACGGTTGGCGCGACATCGCGAACCGGAGCCTGTCGGGCCATCTCAGTTAGGCAACTGCGCGTTGCGTTCGGCGACCGGCGCGTGATCAGGCACCTTAGGCATTGGCAAATCAGTTACCCCGGTTGGGCCTACCTGAATTTCGGTATCCATCTGATCGCAAACACCACAGTCAAAGCAAGGGGTCCAGCGGCAATCATCAATCGCGACTTCATCTAGTGCCGCTTGCCAGTCTTCCCACAACCACTCAGAGTCAAGCCCAGAATCTAAGTGATCCCAAGGGAGAACTTCGGTTTTCATGCGTTCACGAGTGGTGTACCAATTTACGTCGACGACCTGACCGGCAAGAGCCCGCTCAGCCGCACCCATCCAGCGGTCGTAGGAGAAATGCTCGCTCCATCCGTCAAATCTGGCACCGTCTTCCCAGGCCGCGAGAATTACCGCGCCCACCCGACGATCACCGCGTGACAATAAGCCTTCGACAATGCCCGGCTTGCCATCGTGATAGCGGATGCCGATTGCCTTTCCGTAATTGCGATCTGAACGAATAGCATCACGCAGCTTTGCTAAACGCGAGTCTGTCGTCTCGTGATCTAGTTGCGCCGCCCACTGAAATGGCGTATGCGGCTTGGGCACGAAACCACCAATAGAAACTGTGCATTTGATATCACGGGACCCGGTTGCCTCACGTCCGGCTTTGATCACATCGCGTGCTAGTTGGGCTATCTGCAATACATCTTCATCTGTTTCGGTTGGCAACCCGCACATGAAATATAGTTTCACCTGTCGCCAACCGGCCGAATAAGCAGTTGTCACCGTGCGAATTAAATCCTCTTCCGTTACCTGCTTATTGATTACTTTGCGCATGCGCTCACTGCCACCCTCTGGGGCAAAAGTTAGGCCGCTGCGGCGACCATTGCGCGAAAGTTCATTTGCTAAATCAACGTTGAATGCATCCACACGGGTGCTCGGCAGCGACAGTGCAGTCTGTGATCCTTCATACCGATCGGCGAGATTTCGTGCAATATCACCAATCTCTGAGTGGTCAGCACTCGACAGTGAAAGCAATCCGACTTCCTCGTACCCGGTCTTCTTCAGGCCGTTTTCAACCATTGCTGCAATCCCGGTAATACTGCGTTCGCGTACCGGGCGGGTAATCATTCCGGCCTGGCAGAAACGACACCCTCGTGTGCAACCTCTAAAAATCTCAACACTCATTCGCTCATGCACAGTCTCAGCCAGCGGAACCAGCGGTTGCTTGGGATACGGCCAACTATCAAGATCCATCAAGGTGTGCTTGCGTACCCGCCATGGCACCTCGGGTGCCGTTGGCGTCACGCGTTGTATCCGACCATCTTCCAAGTACTCAACTTCGTATAAGGCCGGGACATAAATAACACCGGTCTTGGCAAGTTCAAAGAGTAAACCTACCCGTCCCCCTGGGCAGCCCGCCTGCTTCCAGTTACGGGTGATATCGGTGATGAGAAGTACGGCCTCTTCACCATCACCAAGTACCGCGGCATCAATGAAGTCCGCAATCGGCTCTGGATTAAAGGCCGCATGGCCGCCCGCGACAACTATCGGGTGAGAGTCATCGCGATCAGCAGCGAGCAGTGGGATGTTAGCAAGTGACAAGGCGCTGAGCATGTTCGTGTAGCCCAACTCGGTCGCGAATGACAACCCGAAAATGTCAAAATCTCCGACCGGGCGGTGGCCATCGACCGTGAATTGCGGCACGTTGGCCGCACGCATCAGCGCCTCGAGATCTGGCCAAATCGCATACGTGCGCTCGGCAAGTGCATCATCTCGCTCATTAATTACTTCATACAGAATCTGAACGCCTTGATTGGGTGCTCCAACCTCGTAGGCATCCGGGTACATAAGCACCCAGCGCACCTGGACGTCGTCCCAATTCTTCAAGGTGGCATTTAGTTCACCGCCGACATACTGGATCGGCTTGTTGACCAGGGGTAGTAACAACTCGAGTTGGTCGAAGATCGAAACCCCTCGTCTAGCTAAATCTGCAACCGTCATAGTGGTAAGGGTACCCGCCGAGCCCATATCCTGCTTTGTGCCCCGATATGGCCCATAGCGCAGTAAGCCTTTCGCGCTCTTCGTTTAGGCTTTTTTGAGTGATTAACGTGACTAAATTAGTGAGGTTCGAGCCGAGTGTAGGCGCACATTTTCAAGGAGTCCGATGGCGATCCAAGTCGACATCATCGAGGTACCGCCCGCCGATACCAATGGCAATGGGATACCCGTAATTGGCATGATGCCCAATGTCATACCTATGTTCTCGAAAGTCTGAAATGCCAACCAAGCGACTACTCCGGTGGCAATGAGGCGACCATAAAGGTCATCGGCTTTCTGAGCGACGCGAATTGCTCGCCACAAAATCACGCACACCAGAAGAATCAATAACACCGATCCAGCGAAGCCGAGTTCTTCGCCCACCACGGTGAAAATGAAATCACTCTCGTTAACCGGCACAAATTTACCTTGGGTCTGCGGGCCCTCAAAAAGTCCATAACCTGTCCAGCCGCCGCCGCCGACAGCGATACGGGCCTGGGTGGCGTTGTAGGTCGCCCCTCCTGGCTCGCCCGCGGGGTTCAGGAATGAAGTAAGTCTCGAAACTTGATATGACTGCAACAGGCCTAATTGCAAGGCGAGCAAGATGCCGATGATCGCCCCGCCAATCAAACCGATAACCCAGCGCCGCCGTGCACCTGACACTGCGATGATTGAAAGCGCTACCGATCCCAAGATCAACACGGTTCCGGTATCGTTTTGCACCAAGATAATTAGAATTGGTAACACCGCGACACCGACTGATACGAGCACATCACGATCATGTGGCTCGCTTTCGAAATCTCGCTTCTCGGCAAGAATCGCGGCCATCATGATGATAATTGCGATCTTGGCGAACTCTGATGGCTGGATTGTGAACCCGCCGGGTAAATCAATCCAAGCTCGGGCACCAGCGATTGAGGTACCTAACCCCGGAATGAAAACTACCAGCAATAACATCACCGAACCGATGTATAGAAGCGGGGTGTACGCCCGCAGCCAGCGGTAGTCAAGTCGTGATGCGAAGAACCCCAAGACCATTGCGATCACCACATTTATTAGGTGGCGCTTCAAATATGACTGTGGGTCATTTTCTGACGCCATATCGGCACGGCTGGCAGACCAAACCAATATCGAACCAAAAACTGTGACACCAACCGCCGCAACCAGTAAAACCCAGTCCAGATCTCGCCAATAGGCGCTCCCGCGCGAACGCTGCGCCGACGGTGGTCGTGGAATTGAGTCGGTCGCCGAAAATGTAGTCATCAGCCGCCCCCACCGATTGCCGAACTCAACCCTGACATCTTGCCTCGCGGTGCAACCGGGGTGCCGTCAGGACGCACCGTAGGCAACTTCTTTAATGGCGCCCCACCGATCAAAACGCTTTGAGCTGGATTAACTGAAGTGCCGGTCACGCCGAAAAGCTCTTCGTAAATCTTGCGCACACTTGGGCCCGATGTCTTGGAGCCGGTGCCACCTTGGGTCACCATCATGACCACCGCATACCTAGGCTTGTTGGCTGGGGCGAAAGACGCGAACCAGGACGTCGAAACCTTACTGCCGGTGACCTGAGCCGAACCGGTCTTGGAAGCAATCGGGATTTGATCCAGCGGGAATCCAGCAAAGGGCGTTTCACCTGAGCCGTCGGTCGTTACGCCCCTCAATGCCGATGTGATGAAACTAATCGCGGTTCGCGAAACATCAACGCGTTCGGTTACCACCGGGGCGATCTCGTCAACCACCTTGCCATCAGCGCCAATGATCGCCTTCACCATCTGCGGCTGATACAGGGTGCCTCCATTGGCAATTGCCGAGTAGGCCATCGCCATCTGCAGCGGGGTAACCGCTGTGTCTCCTTGACCAATTGCCGCGTTCAAGGCATCGCCCTCACGCCACCGGAACCCATCCGCGCAGTTTTCACGATCAAGTGCGGTGAAGTAATCAGCTTGCTTTGGGTTGGTTTTGCGGGTCTCGGGATAACCCGAAATGGCGTTGGCACACCAGGTGTCACGCTTTTGTTCCCAGTTGGCGACTTTGAAGGTACGACTCGATACCCGACCGGTGGCCTCGCCAGGTAAGTCGATACCTGTTTTCGCGTTGAGCCCGAACATCTTTGCAGTTTCAGCAATTGGATCGGCCGAATTTCTGTCGGCATCATTTCCACCCGCATCAGCCCACATTTTATCCGCGATGCCATAGAAGACCGTGTTGCACGAAACCTCAATTGCCCGCTTCAAAGTTATTGGTCCATAACCCGCGGATTCGAAATTGCGGAACGTTTGCGTGCCAAGTTTAACCTGATTAGGGCACTGATATTTGCTATTTAGGCTAAACCCCTCGCGCGCGGCGGCGGCTGTGCTGATCACCTTATAAGTTGATCCCGGGGCGAATAAACCTTGAATTGCATTGGATGACAAAGCATCGCTATCCATTAGGTCTTGGTATTGCCTCGCGGTAACGCCGCCGACCCAAATTGATGGGTCGTAAGTTGGGTAACTCGCCATAGCCAAGATGTGCCCATTGCGCACATCAACAACCACGGCCGCGCCGGAATCCCCCGGATTACCTTGGGCTTGGGCCCGTTGAACAGCCGCCACTAATTGCTGTTCAACGACATTTTGCAGTCGGGCATCGATTGTGGAGACTATGTAATCGCCAGCGATCGCGGGCTTCTCGTCCAAAGTCTTAGTAATTCGCCCCGAGGTATCGACTTCGAGGGTAGAGACGGCCGGCTTACCGCGGATTGCTTCGTCATAGGTGGCCTCAAGTCCGGAACGCCCCACCACATCGGTACGGCGAAGTCGGTCATAGGCGGTCGAGTCACCTTGCAGCGTCAACGTATCTTCACTTACCGGACCTAGGTAACCAAGAAGATGGGCAGCATTGACATCAAATGGTGCCGGATACGTTCGGATAGCTTCAAGGCCTGCTGTCACCCCAGGGAAATTAACCCGACTTTCCATGATCGATAACGCAGTTTGGGCATCGACATCGCGAGCAATTGGGATGGGCTGATACGGGGAACCGTTCCAGCAAACCGGAGGCGGCTTGGCACCTTCGGCACCACAGGTCAGAAGTCGATCGCTAATACTTGCGGCAGGAACATCGAGAATTTGCGCAAGTCGCGTTATCACAGCAGCGCCGTCATCATCTTCACGCTGAAGCATCACCCGGTCAACGGTAACCACCAGCGAGGTGCGATTGGCAACAAGTGGCCGGCCGGCCTGGTCCAAAATCAACCCTCGTACGGCCGGTGTTGCCACCTCGCGCACGGTATTGCTCTGCGCAGCCTCCCGGTAACTCTCGCCAGTTACCACCTGAAGATAGAACAGCCGCACCAGCAAAGTCGCCATCAATGAGACCACGAGAACACTGAGGATGACCAGTCGTAGATTCGATCGTTCACCCACGCGGGCCTCCTTCCAATGTCAACACCGTTAAAATCGACTTGTATTAAAGATAAATATGGGGCAGATCTGAGGTTATGACGGTTCCCACCTGTTTAAGGTTCCAAATTCCCGCCTAGATAGCAATCTCCGGGGTAACTCTTCGCACCAACCAAGAAATCGTTGGTAACACCACCGGCGCCAATATCAGGCCATAAAGACTGCTGGTCAGCACCAAGGCTGGCACCGCATCCCACGCCACTTGCTTACCGCCAAAACCGGCAATAAGTAGCGCATAGGACAAAGTTGCCGCACCCGTGCTAAGTCCAACCAGGCCCATCAAAACCGGGACGGTGCGATCACGCGGGTCGATAACTGCACCCGTTAAGAACCCGATTACCAAAAAGATCAGAGCTTGGATTCCAATTACCCCGCCAGCTGGTGGGGTAAAACCTATGACTAGTCCGGCGGCAAAGCCGACAACCGCGCCGGTGACGGGGCCATATGCCAAGGCCAAGGCGACCACGCTAACCACGACTAGATCCGGGGTAGCTCCCGGCAAGCCGAGCCTCGAAAGCAAAGTCAGTTGAAGCATTACCGCAAGCACTATGACAATTGCGCAGATCACCGTCTGCCGAATCCACATTCTTAGTTACGTCCGCTATTTGCTGATGTGTCAGCAGAGGGCGTCGGCGATGGCACCGGTTTTGCTGCCTTTTCCTTTTTCGGCTTGGTGCTTGCTGTTGGGGCAGGACTAGCACCATCGTCGACACCACTCGGAGAAGGTGATGCCGGGGCTGATGCATCGGTAGTTGTTGCAGGTGGCGATGGCAGGACCGAATCGCGAGGGTCTTCGCGAGGTGGGCGAATAACCACTCCCACGATCGACAATTGAGACACATCAGCAAATGGTCGAACAGTGGCGATGCGACTTAGTTGCCCGGCCGTACCGCTAACTCCGACAACTTCACCGATTGGGATCCCGGGCGCGTAGGGCCGCCCACTTCGTGAGCCGAAAGTTACCAGTGCCTGCCCAGGTTTAAGGGATGCGAGCGCATCGAGGGATTGGAATTCGAGTGAGTCTTGACGGCCAGTCCCCGACAAAATGCCGATCTCTTCAGTACCGGCAACGCGGGCGCCAACCGCGGAGGACGCATCGACAATTAGCACAACTGTGGCGGTGGTTTTCGTGATGCTGAGGATGCGACCGATCAGGCCCTGCCCATTTATCACTGTCATATCGGTCAGAAGTCCGTCATCGCGCCCAGCATCAATTGTCACTGTCCAAGAAAAATCCTGAGCAGGTTCAACGGCGATGACTTCGGCCGGAACGATGCGGTACCGGCCAACACCGGCAACCCGCAAGAGCTGATCGAGGGCATCGGCGCGGGCGCGATCTTCCGCAGAACGAACTAAAGCATCTTGCAGGGTCGCATTTTGGGACTCGAGCTCCGCTATTCGAGCCCGCTGGTCACCCCAAGTGCCCCACCAACTGCCAACGCCGATGATTGGTGAAACAACTAACGAGGTGGCAACCTGCACGCCGCCAAATGCACTACTCACCACCGAGCGCACACTAGAAAACGGGCCTTTACCCCCACGCAAGTCCAAGATAGTAAACGTCAAGGCGATGATGACTAACACCGCGAGAATGATGCGGGTGCGTTGATTCAGCATGACTTGGGTTTCACGGTTTAGCACCGGTGAGGTGCATTAACCGATTTACCGTCGCGGCTCGGCGATCAGAACCTGCTGTAACGCATCAAATTCCTCGACGCACTTACCTGACCCGAGGGCAACACATTCAAGTGGGCGGTCGGCAATAATAATCGGCATCCCGGTCTCATGGCGCAAACGCTCATCGAGTCCGCGAAGTAACGCACCTCCTCCGGTTAAGACAATGCCACGATCCATGATGTCGCCGGATAGCTCGGGCGGGGTGCGATCCAAGGTGGCCTTTACTGCGGCGATGATCGCGTGCACCGGCTCGTCCATGGCGCGGCGGATTTCCTCGGCGGTCACCACGATGGTGCGCGGCAAGCCGCTAACTAAATCGCGGCCACGTATCTCAGCTTGTGGCTCATCGGGCAGCGGGAAGGCCGACCCGATCGCCATTTTGATTTCCTCGGCGGTGCGCTCACCGAGCATCAAGGAATATTCCTTCTTCACGAACGCAATGATCGCGTTGTCAAGCTCATCACCGCCAACTCGAATGGACAAACTCGTAACGATGCCGCCGAGTGAAATAACGGCAACTTCAGAAGTCCCTCCACCAATATCGACAACCATGTTGCCCGTGGGCTCATGCACCGGCAAGTTCGCACCAATCGCAGCGGCCATCGGCTCTTCAATAATGAAAACCTTGCGAGCACCTGCTGCATAGCCAGCATCCTTAACGGCGCGTTGTTCAACGCCGGTGATGCCAGATGGCACACAAATAATCAGGCGCGGTTTGGCCAGGTGCCGACGCTTATGTACTTTTTGAATGAAGTAGCGAAGCATGCGTTCGGTCGTGTCGAAGTCGGCGATGACGCCGTCCTTGAGCGGGCGGATAGCGATGATGTTGCCGGGGGTGCGACCGATCATTCGCTTGGCTTCGGAGCCAACCGCCAATATGCCGCCGGTGTTGTTGTTGATGGCAACCACCGATGGCTCATTTAGGACAATGCCGCGCCCCCGCACATAAACGAGGGTGTTTGCAGTACCAAGGTCGACGGCCATATCGCGCCCGACGAAGGATGATGACGAAGCCACTGGGAAGTGTCCGCCTTCCTGTCGAGATCATGAACGGCTAAGGACTATTCAAGGTACAGCCCTATCTTACGACGAACCCCATTCGCGTCCGAAATGTCCGGTTTACTGGGCACCTTTACCGGTTTGCGCAATTAGTTCTGCCTTGGCCTTTTCCAGCACCCGCAGATGCCCCTCCAACCGCGCTGCCGTCACCGAATCGGCCGGTAGGTCGTACGCCGCGGTGGCCACAGCGCCTAGGTCGGCTCGGTAATCGTGGCCCATGCTTTGGAAGTCACCAGGCTTGACGTTAGTAGCGAACATAGTGTCAACGAAGCCCTGAATAAAGGTAATTCCTGGACGCCAGGTCATTGACTCGGGGATATTGCGCCCGCGGGTGCCATCAAGTGGCAGCCAAGCTGGGCGGTTGGTGATCAATGCGGGGCGAAAGCGCACCACCGGATCGCCATCGTGCTCCAAGAACCACACGCGGGGCCGCGTAGTAGGTAGCACCGCTGGGATTTCTTCGGGTCGATCAACTGTGATCGACTCCTGCACACATAGGGCATGGAACCCATCGGCCACCTTGCCGCCGGGTGTGCCGACCCAAAGGGCGGCAGCGATGTCGTAGTGATCAAGATCAATTGGCCCAGCAGGCACCGCCGCCTCCTGCACCTTTGCCCCAAGACTCTCGCCATATAGCAATAGGCGCGGGCGCTTGGTGCGCGTCGCAAGCTCATCGCGGATTGAGTCAAGTAATAGCTTTTGGGTCTGCGCAGCGATTGCTACTTTGCCCAGGGATAAAAAGGACGGGAGTAGGCCATAACCGATAACGACCGATGCGCTGTCACCGCGCGTGAGAATCTCGAGAATGTCGACCGGCGTTGAGTTCGCGAATCCGGTACCAGCGGGCGCCAGAATAAGTAGGTTGCTCCGATCGAAGGCACCGGTGCGGCGCAATTCTGACATTGCTAGGCCTACGCGCTGCTCAACCGTGGCCGCTGCATCAACGCCGATGAACACACGCACCGGCTCAGCAACCGGCTCTAAGCCAGTGACTTCACGGATGTCATCAGCGCCGGTAACTGACCCAACAAACCGGGCGCCCTCGCGGCCAAGTTCAGCCATGGTCACCGCCGACTGCGAACTGCCTGACACCAAATGATTTAGTGGCGGTTTGGCATAAGCGGGATCAAGGTCGCGACCTTGCGGCGTAAGCTTTTTTTCAACCTGCCCACGGCCAACAACGCCGGCAGCCACGCCAACACCGACCATGCCTACGACAGCAGCAACCGACTTAACCGGCCAGCGGCCGCGACCAATCGCCGCAGCTACCAGTGCTGTGCCAAGCCCAACAGGTAGTGCCACTGCCGCGCACGTCAGGACACCAACAACAATCGGAAAGGCGGTGCGTACTTTTTCCGGCCAGGGCACCAAAGTAGGCCCACGCGAACCCGCTGCAACAACACCGCCGGCGCTGACACCGGCAGCCGCACCAAGTGCCGACGGCAACATCGACTACAAACCCGGGAAGAAGAGTTCGATCTCGCGGGCAGCGGACTCCGGAGAATCCGAGCCATGCGTCACATTTAGCTGGGTTTCGGTCGCCAGATCACCGCGGATGGTGCCCGGGGCAGAGTTGGCGGGATTAGTGGCGCCCATCATCGCGCGCCAAGACAAAATGGCCGCCGGGCCTTCGACCACAGCTGCAACAAGGGGTGCGCTGGTGATGAACTCAACTAGGTCACCGAAGAACGGCTTATCGGCATGCTCGCCGTAATGCTCTTGGGCGACCGCCGCCGTCAAAGTGCGCATTTCGAGAGCGACGATCTTGAAACCTTTGCGCTCGATACGCCCGAGAACTTCACCGACCAGGCCGCGGGCTACGCCATCGGGCTTGATCAGGACGAGGGTGCGCTCAGACATGGGTTTAACTCCCTATATATATGACAGATGGGTATGGGAACTTACTGGTGCGAGCGAAACTCTACCCAGCCACCTCGTCGGGGCCTTCAGCGCGTTCGGCGCGCAGGGCATCAACCCGGCGACCATTACGAACCGCAAAGAACCAAAGGATTGCGAATATTGCGCCCACTATGAACATGAGTGGGACAAGTAGCCCTAGGGCCAAGACCGCAACCTGCATTACCCAGCCAAAGCCCACTCCCCACGGGCGACGCAGAGTCCCGATGGCCAGCACTAACAGCACCGCGAGCCCCATTCCGATACCGATGGCCCACCCTGGGCTGGCTACCGATCCGTTGGTTGCCGCCACCGGTATGGCAAGCAGCACGATTAGGGCCTCGATCGCTAGTACCGCAGAACACAACACCTTCATTGGCTTAAATCCCCGAATACATTCGTTTGGCGTCGCCGACAAGTGCGACCGAACCGGTTATTAAAACTCCAACTCCCCCGAACTCACCTGACTCCTCGGCAAGGGCAAATGCTTTATCCACCGCGGTGAGCAGCGCCGGCTCGGTCCAGACTCGATCGGCACCAAATATTGAAATCGCAATTTCTGTCAGTGTTTCTGCTGGCATCGCCCGCCCCGAGGTTGACTCGGTGACGATGACCCGATCAACCACCGGCTCTAGTGCGGTCAGGAAGCCAACTGCATCTTTGTCGATCATCACCCCCACCACTGCGAATAGTTGAGCGAAATCAAATGAATCAGCAATGGCATTCGCCAACGCCCGCGCACCGTGTGGGTTATGAGCTGCATCCAAAATTACCGTAGGGTTGCGGCGGATAATTTCAAGGCGACCCGGCGAGGTAACTAGAGCAAAACCCTCACGAACTACCTCCACATCTAATTCCTCGTTACCCCCACCAATAAATGCTTCGACCGCGGCAAGGGCAACCGCGGCATTGTCGGCCTGATGCTCGCCAAACAATGGCAAGAAAATATCCTCGTACTCCGACCGCAAACCCTTCAAAGTAATTACCTGGCCGCCGACCGCTACGCCACGACCCAAGACCCCGAACTCCAAGCCCTCCCGGGCGACCGTCGCATTCATTTCGACGCTGCGCGCCAACAAAGCCTCGGCAGCAGGTAGTTCTTGCCGGGCGAGTACCGCGAAGGCATCGGCCTTGATGATGCCGGCCTTTTCACGAGCAATCAGCGCAATTGTTTCACCGAGATATTCGACGTGATCGATATCAATAGGAGTAACAACCGCGACCATGCCGTCTGCGACATTTGTGGCATCCCATTCACCACCCATGCCGACTTCAACAATCGCAACATCAACTGGCGCATCAGCGAATGCCGCATAGGCCATCGCGGTCATAACTTCGAAGAATGAGAGCGGAATACCGCCATCGGCGACCGAACGCGCATCTACCAACTCGACGAAAGGCCCGATGTCGTCCCAGGTGCGAAGGAAGCGTCCCGCCGAGATCGGTTGCCCGTCGAAACAGATGCGTTCACGCGGATCAAGTAGATGCGGTGAGGTAAATAGCCCGGTGCGTAATCCCACCGCCCGCAGGAGCGCTTCGATCATCCGTGCCGTGGATGTCTTGCCATTGGTGCCCGTGACATGTATGACCGGGTACGTTCGCTGCGGATCACCGAGAAGGTCAACGACCGAAGCAATCCGGGTCAAGGAAGGCTCTATGTGATTTTCGGGCCAACGGGCCGTTAGGTCTGCCAATAACGCCGGTAGCCGGGATGCTGCATCTTGGTCGCCTGGCACATCGCCGATTGTAGGCGCGCCCCAGCATCTGTTTTCGGCAACCGCCCCCGTGCCGCAAACATCTGGCCCCGGGCCGCGAGCGGTCAGGGGCCAGCAACAGGGTTTAAACACCCCACCTAGCGGTAGGCAACGGTCCTAATCTTCATTACCCTCAAAGCACGAGCAGGCATACCCCGGCATGGAGGGGTGTAGTAAGGGGTTTAGTGTGCCGCCGATACCTGCCACACCGGGCCGCACCCAACCAACACCGAGTGCGAGCCGATCAGTTGGCGCTGAACTTGCTGGTCCGTTGACTTCACTCTTCGACATTTTCTCTCCCGTGTTGTAGGTCGGTAGCCGGATTTAAACACCCCACCTAGCGGTAGGGAACGGAACTACTCTTCATTACCCTCAAAGCACGTACAATAGTGCGAGCCTGATCCGGAGGGGTTTAGTGTGCCGCCGATACCGGCCACACCGGGCCGAACCCAACCAACACCGAGTGCGAGCCGATC
>JBIIOU010000103.1:0-7268 GCA_044336815.1 Candidatus Nanopelagicales bacterium
GTACTTGGTGTTCCATTAGTCATTCCACTGGCTTGGTCGATGATGGCGTATCCATGTTTATTGGCAGCACAACGTTTAGTTGGCCCCGGCTTGACAACCGCCCTTGTCGGCGGCTGGCTCTTCGCCGCGTGGGATCTATTTCTCGATCCACAAATGGTCAGCGAAGGCGCGTGGCAGTGGAATTCAGTTGGGTGGGTATTGCCAGGCATACCCGGTATCCCCCTACAAAATTTTCTCGGCTGGCTACTGATGGCTTTCGTGCTTATGTGGTTGCTAGATCGGCTGCCGCGCAAGATCGCTAAGGATGGCGTACCAACCTTGATGCTCAGTTGGATCTACGTCTCGAATGTGCTTGCGGCAGCAGTATTTTTCGGACGCCCAAGCGTCGCACTCTGGGGCGCGCTCTGCATGGGTGTCGTGGTTTTCCCCTGGTGGTGGCGCACTTGGAGCCAACCTCAGTGGTGATTCGAAAATTGGCAGCCGCTGGCGCACTTACCGCCGTTGGTATAGCGATACACACGGCGATCAATCTGAAGTATTTACGGTCACCGGCTAACAACGGGCCATGTGTCAACGAGCAAGTAAGTGTCTTAATCCCCGCTCGTAATGAAGGCGAACATATTGCGTCCACTGTTCGAAGTGTTTTAGCTCAACAAAGTCTCGCCCACCTAGAGGTTATAGTCCTCGACGACGGATCCACCGATGAGACCGCAGCCATCGTGGCCGCCATCGATGACCCGCGCCTTCAATTGATTACCGGCGGCGATGCACCACTACCTGCAGGATGGCTGGGCAAACCTTGGGCATGTGCACGGCTTGCCGAGTTGGCCTCAGGATCAGTACTTGTCTTCGTAGATGCTGATGTAACCCTTGAGCCTCAGGCAATTCGCGGCACCGTCGAACTACTTCGCGAGCAAGGTTTCGCGCTAGTCTCTCCATACCCAAGACAAATTGCCGTTACCTGGCTCGAACGCCTAGTACAACCGCTAATCGCGTGGTCTTGGAGTGCAACGGTGCCACTTCGCCTTGCAGAGAGATCGTCTCGGCCATCTTTGTCCGCCGCAAATGGCCAATTCATCGTCATTGATGCGCAGGTTTACCGATCCTTGGGTGGCCATGAAGTCGTTGCACACGAAGTTATTGAGGATGTCGCCCTAATGCGTGCGGTCAAAGTATTCGGGCATCAGGCCGCAACTCTTGATGGCTCAAAGATAGCTAGCTGCCGAATGTACGGAGCGACCAACGAAGTTGTTGACGGCTACACAAAGTCACTCTGGTCAGCCTTCAATGGCCCAGCCGGATCCTTGGCGGTTAACGGGCTCCTACTCACCGCTTTTGTGGCCCCCGCGATAGCGATGCTGGCGGGGCGGGGCAAAACTCGCACAATCGGCGCAGTTGGATACGCCGCCGGGGTAACCAGCCGAGCGCTAGTAGCAACTCGCACCGGAGAGCGGGCCTGGCCTGATGCGCTAGCCCACCCGGTCTCAGTGACCGCATTTTGCAGTCTCAACTTTATTTCTTGGTCACGTCACCTGCGCGGCACCAATACTTGGAAAGGCCGACCGGTAACCGCGGTTAACTAGTGCTCGACAGACTCATAGGGTGGTGCCGTGTCGGCTGATGAAAAGGTAATCGTGATTGGCGCCGGCGTCGGTGGTTTGGCCACCGCGGCCCGCCTCGCGGCCAAAGGTAAGTCCGTCACGGTTTTGGAGCAGGCCAATAATTTCGGCGGAAAACTAGCCGCATACCGAAGAGATGGCTTTGTTTTCGATACCGGTCCGTCCCTTTTCACCCTGCCTGCGGTTTACCGAGATTTGTTTCTAAAGACCGGGGCGCCCCTTGAGGAGGCCGTTGACCTTCAGCCTCTTGACCCGGCATTTCGCTACCAATTCAGTGACGGAGCCACCGTAGTGATGCCCGGTGTCGGGGCTGGCCAATGCGCTGACGCACTTGCGGACGGGCTCGGTGGCAAGGCGGCTAACGAGTGGCGCTCCCTCATTAAGCGCGGCGGGGCAATGTGGCAGATCACCAGGGAGCCATTCCTGCAATCTCCGTTGAAGGGGTGGCGGGGTGTTATGTCACTGGCCAAGAATCCACGTGATGTGCAAACTATCGCCCCCTTCACCACCTTGCGGTCACTAGGTGAAAACACCTTCAGCGATAAGAGACTAGTTACGCTCCTTGACCGTTACGCCACTTACACGGGATCAGATCCGCGTAAAGCCCCAGCGGTCCTGGCGACAGTCCCATATGTCGAGCAGACATTCGGCGCTTGGCACCTTGGTGGAGGAATCAGCACACTCGCAGCCGCGTTAGTTAAGCGCTGCCAAGACCTTGGCGTTGAGCTTCGCGCAGATACCGATGTTATCTCAATCAACACAGTGGGCAGCCAGATCACCGGGGTCCGCACGAGCGATGACGAATCACTTTCCGCCAGTATCGTGGTTGCAAATGCTGATGCCAGCCAGGTGTACGGCTCCCTCATTAACTCATCGGCCGCTCAGAAGATTAACAGCGAAATCGCGAAATCGACTCCGTCGCTGGCCGGATTCGTGCTGCTTCTTGCCGTCAACGGACGCACCACCGGCCTCCAACACCACAATGTCTGGTTCCCCGAAGATTATGACGCGGAATTCGACTCAATTTTTGGCCGAAAAACTGTTCCTGTTAGCGACCCGGCCATCTACGTTTGCCTACCGGATGACCCATCAATGCGACCTGACACTGATCATGAATCCTGGTTTGTCTTGGTCAATGCACCCCGCCATGGCGATGGCTCAAATAGCACAATGAATTGGGACGAACCCGGGTTGGCCGAGCATTACGCCGATCACGTACTGGCTGTTCTGGCTCGACGCGGCATGGACGTACGACCTCGAATTCGCTGGCGCGAGATTCGCACTCCTGCCGATCTTGAACGTGGGGTACGCGCACCCGGTGGGGCGATTTACGGGACTTCGAGCAACGGTGCGCGGGCCGCATTCACCCGGCCCGCCAATGAATCACCGATTAAAGGGCTTTACCTAGTCGGCGGGTCGTCACACCCAGGTGGTGGGCTACCACTTGTCGGTATGAGCGCCGAGATCGTCGCCACCCTAATTAACTCGGCTAAACCTCGCTAAGACCCAATGCTTCATATACCTCACGGGTCGAGGTAGACCGATTTAGTGTGTAAAAGTGCAGACCCGGAGCGCCCATGGCTAAGAGTTTCGCACCTAACTCGGCCGCGACCTCGACACCTATTTCATGGACCGCGCTTTGGTCATCTTTAACTTTCCCGAATTTCTCGGCCAAGTCACTCGGGAACTGCGCACCCGAGAGCACAGCAAAGCGTTCAATCTGCGCGACATTGGTCACCGGCATCAATCCTGGCACGATCGGCATAGTGCACCCGTGAGCTGCGGCGCGAGTTACCAGCCGCTCGTAGTCTTCAGCCCGGAAGAAGAACTGCGTGATGGCAAACTCGGCGCCCGCATCTTGCTTGGCCGCCAATACCCGCGCATCGTCCTCAAAATCACCAGACTCGGGGTGGCCCTCAGGAAATGCAGCTACCCCAACGCTGAAGGCACCAAGTGATCTAACCAATTCGACAAGTTCATCGGCATGCTGTAATCCACCGGGGTGTTGCACCCATTGGGATTCTGGGCCTGCAATAGGGTCACCCCGCAACGCCATGATGGTATTCACCCCAGCGTCGGAGTACTGCGCGATTACTCTTCGCAGGTCATCAACACTGGCATCGACGCAGGTCAAATGTGCGACTGGAAGCAATGTTGTGTGCTCGGCGATCTGCTTGGTGATGCGCACCGTGCGGTCTTGGGTCGAGCCGCCTGCACCATAAGTAACCGACACGAAAGTCGGCTTAAGTGCCTCTAACTCGCGGACGGTCTGCCAGAGTGCCTGCTCCCCCGCGTCAGTCTTGGGCGGGAAGAGTTCGAAGGAGAAACTGTGGCCGCCGCCAGCGAGCACCGCGCCAAGACTGGGAGCAGTTCTGGTCGGCGACATATTCAAACCATAGCCCAGCCAAACCTTGGCCCAGCTAAATACCAACCGCTCAGCCGAATCCTCCCGCAGGCTCTAGACTCAGGTGGTGCCTGCACAATCCGCACTTCCCGGAACAATCTCGCCATTTGATGTGGCAGACCTTCGCGAGCGCGTTCAACGCACAATTGACAAAGTTCTTGCGCAGGAATCTTTTCTGCTTACCAGTATTGACGACGACTTGTTACCCCTTGTCGAGGCGCTCACCGCACTACTTGCGGGCGGTAAACGAGTGCGGCCCGCATTTTGCTACTGGGGCTGGCGCGGCGCACTGACCGGGGATCAGCCCTCCGTTGAGATCGACGAACCTGCGATGGCGGCGTCAGCTGCACTCGAATTTTTGCAGGCGTGCGCCCTTATCCATGATGACGTAATGGATGGATCAGATACTCGCCGAGGTCTACCAGCCGCCCACCGGCGTTTCGCAAACCTGCACCTCAGTAATTCATGGATTGGCTCCCCGGAACA
Source organism: Candidatus Nanopelagicales bacterium (assembly GCA_044336815.1). Lineage (GTDB taxonomy): Bacteria > Actinomycetota > Actinomycetes > S36-B12 > S36-B12. The sequence goes on from JBIIOU010000103.1 coordinate 4,510, forward strand.
TTTTGGAGTCGGAGCCGCGATCTTGCTCGGCGATATGTGCCTGTCCTGGTTTGACCAAGTACTGCTCAGTAGCGGAATGCCAGAAACTGCTTTAAAGCGCGCCAAGCCGGTCTACGACGAGATGCGCATCGAACTAATGGCGGGCCAATACCTTGACCTCCTAGAGCAAGCCCGGGGCGGCGGCTCAATCGAGAGTGCACTACGAGTAGTTCGCTACAAGTCCGCCAAGTACACCATCGAGAAACCGCTGCATCTGGGCGCAGCTCTTGCTGGAGCCTCTCCCGATGTGTTCGCTACTTACACTGCATTTGGCCTACCCTTGGGCGAAGCCTTTCAATTGCGCGATGACGTGCTCGGCGTGTTCGGTGATCCGAAAGAAACCGGTAAACCAGCAGGTGACGACCTACGCGAAGGCAAACGCACGGTACTTATTGCCATCGCATCTGAGCGGGCATCAAGTGCGCAGATGTCAGCAATACGTACTCACCTCGGAGATCCCGGACTTGACTTTTCCGGAGTCGAAGAACTCCGCGAAATCATCACCGATACTGGTGCCCTAGACCAAGCTGAGGAACTTATCGCAAACCTGCTCCAGACCTCACTTCTCGCAATTGAGACTGATGCAATCAACCCGGCGGCTCGAGTTGTTTTCACAGACCTGGCCCATGCAGCGACCACACGATCAGTTTAAATGCAATTCATGCAAAGGGGAATTTGATGAACTATCCGTCGACTCGATCCATGCGAAGGTGGCTGCCGCGGACAACTCCGCGAACTGTCACCGGGGGTACCGATCACGTGGTCATTGTCGGGGCGGGCCTGGCAGGTCTTTCGGCAGCTATGCGCCTTGCCGGCGCTGGACGCAAAGTCACGGTATTAGAACGCGAACTAACCCCCGGAGGCCGCGCTGGTCGACTCAATGTGGAAGTCGCTGGCGGTACCTACAAATTCGACACCGGCCCTTCGGTTCTAACAATGCCGGATCTAATCGCTGACTGCTTCGATGCCCTTGGCGAGGATATGCAAGATTGGCTAGAACTTGAGCCCGTAGCACCGCTCTACCGCGCTTTCTACCCGGACGGGTCAATCCTTAATGTGCACGCCAATGTTTCGCAGATGGCGCAAGAAATTACCGAGGTAATCGGGGCGGACGAAGCCGCCGGGTACTTGAAGTACGTCGAATTTGTTTCGAAACTCTACAAGTACGAAATGAAGGATTTCATTGACCGAAACATCGATAGCCCATTCGATTTAGTTACTCCAGATCTGGCGAAACTTGTTGCTCTTGGAGGATTTCGCAAGCTCGCCCCGAAAGTGCGCGATTACCTCAAAGACCCTCGAACCGAGCGCATCTACTCCTTTCAGGCAATGTATGCCGGACTTTCCCCATACGACGCTCTCGCCATCTATGCGGTAATCGCATATATGGATTCGGTCGCGGGGGTTTACTTCCCTAAAGGCGGCATGCACGCGCTGCCCGTGGCGATGGCTGCGGCCTGCGAAAAACACGGGGTAACAATCAAATATGGCACTACGGTCACTTCGGTCGAAACCAAAGATGACCGCGCTATCGCGGTGACGACAGCTGATGGTGAACGAATCCCGGCTGACGTAGTTGTCCTGAATCCGGATTTACCGGTGGCCTACCGAGATCTGCTCGGCAAAATGCCATGGTCGGTCCGCCGCCTTGACTACTCACCATCTTGCTTCGTCATGCTCGCGGGATCAACCGCTGATTACAGCAAGATTGCCCATCACAATATTCACTTCGGCCGAAGTTGGCGCGGAGTATTCGATGAGCTAATTGACAAGAAGCAACTGATGAGTGACCCGAGTGTGCTTGTCACTAACCCGACTCACTCAGACCCATCACTAGCACCAGATGGCAAGCAGATTTATTACGTGTTGTTCCCAACGCCCAATCTTGACGCCGATATTGATTGGAAATCCGTTGGCCCGCGCTATCGCGACGAGGTGGTACGGGTACTCGAAGAACGGGGATACCGCGGATTTGGCGACGCAATAGAGGTTGAGAACATCACTACGCCACTGGACTGGCAAGATCGCGGCATGGAACGCGGGGCCCCATTTGCGTCCGCTCACTCGTTCATGCAGACGGGGCCTTTTCGGCCAGGAAATCTTTGGGGTGAGAATGTAGTTTTCACCGGCTCCGGGACCCAGCCAGGTGTTGGAGTGCCAATGGTTCTCATCTCAGGCCGACTGGCATCCGAGCGTATCCTCGGCAAAGACCAAAACTACCGCTCACGCGCGCGCAGGAGTTGAATGTGAGTGCCAGTGACCTCGATGCGGCCGGCATTTTCGACCCGGATTTACGCGCCTCCTATGAGTTTTGTCGTACGCTCAACGCAACTCACGGCAAGACCTACTACCTCGCGACCTTATTGCTTCCGCCCGGAAAACGACCTTATGTCCATGCCCTTTACGGCTTTGCCCGATACGCCGATGAAATAGTCGATGACCTCGCTTCAACTTTAACCGAACAAGAAAAAGCCGACTGGCTTCTCACATGGGGTCAAACATTCCTTGACGACCTCGATCGAGGTCAATCCAGTGACACCGTGTGCCGTGCCGTCATCGACACCGTGCAACGTTGGGATATCCCAAGAATCCACTTCGAAGCATTCTTAAATTCAATGCACATGGATTTAACTGTTACGCACTACCAGACCTACGAGGATCTTTATGAATATGTTTATGGATCCGCGGCCGTAATTGGCTTGCAAATGGTTCCAATTCTC
>JBIIOU010000104.1:0-7171 GCA_044336815.1 Candidatus Nanopelagicales bacterium
AGGAATTTGATGCTCTTGATCGCCATCAGGCCTGGTAGCTCAAGCCCGGTGAGGTAGGTGTCAATTCGCCTGTTTATCTCAATGCGATTTTCGACGTTGCGCAGCTCGGTCCGGCGCTGGGTAATTGAGTGCTGGTTGGATTCGGCCGACACATTCCATCGGTAGGTGGTTTCGGGGATCACCACAATCTTCCGGGCGGTTGTGAACACCTCCATGGTAAAGAGCTGGTCTTCATACAGCAGACCTTCAGGAAACCGGATGCCAGTTTCTATGAGCCAACTGCGTCGGTAGATCTTGTTCACGCAGATCGTGTCAGCAATCAAATCTGGGAAATCCATAATGGTCGACATAATGCGCGGTTCATGAAGCTCTGGCCGCCACGGGTAACCACGGCTCTCGCGCAGATAAAACCGCTCAGCCACACCGCAACCTAGGTCGGCGCTGCCTTGCTCAGCAGCGCGCATCAACTCGGCAACGCCGTCACGGGTGTACTCATCATCGGAGTCACAGAACATCACCCAGGTACCTCTAGCTTCATCAATACCGCGATTACGCGGCCCGCTGCAGCCCCCCGAGTTAGCGGTGAGTACCACTTGACGGATGCGGTCATCGGCCGCGGCGGCGGCGGCTACCAGTTCGGAGGTCCCATCTGTCGATGCATCATCTACCACGATGATCTCAATGTTTCGGTGACTTTGATGCTGCAGTGCTGCTAGTGCGCGGGGCAATCTAGCCACATCGTTATAACTGATAAGCACCACGCTGACGTCTGGAATTATCGAGCTAGCAATCGCGTTCATCGAGCTGCACGCACTACTTGGGCTCGCTCGATGAGCACCTTTGCGCGCTCATCGAAACTATGTAGCTGTGCTACCTGCGCAGCTGCCGCCAGCCGCCCCGCGTGATCGCCAAATACGCCGTCGCGGTCCCCCATCAGCAACGACCGCAATTCCTCGGTACCTTCATAGGTGCGAACCGACGTACCAAAAACACTCTCGAGACCGCGTGCCCGATCAGAAACAACCCTTGCGCCAGTCGCCACCGCATCAAATAGTCGATTAGATAAGAAGCCGTCGGCCGCCATTTGCGGCCAGTGGTCATTAAGAACCACTCCGGCGGCGGCATAGGCGGCGGGCAGCTCCACATTGGGCAGGTGATCAGCCCGAATCTGATTTGGCGCTAGGAATTTCTCCCAACCCACCCCATAAACCGCGACATCGCCGCCCACCGCAAAAGCATCTTTAATAATTGGCCTGAAAGTACCGCGGGTTGAACCCACGAATAGCAGATCGTCACCGGAGTCGGGCACGCCGGCGTGTGGGTTGAACCGCTGGGGGTTAGTAGCCTGAAGGAGAGGGGTAACAACCTCAGGATCACCCCAAGATTGGCTCGCAGCGAATACCGAGTCGTACTCGGCTAACTCATCAGGCTCGATCAATTCAGGATGCGAAATAATCCACATCATCCAAGTCGTGGCGCTGCCACCTGATGAAGTACGCCGTGGGCGCACCCGGCGCAGACCCCGTAAAACTAAAACGACGTCATCGCGATCACGTGCCTCGGATTCGGCGCCGCCACGGTGAACCACTGCTGCATCTTGACCTTGGCGACGCAGTGCCTCCACCAAATCGGCAGCGAACCAGGTGTCGCCCCAAGTTAGGCCAGCTTCACCTTTTGGCGATGGCGTCACTACCGACCAGCGCAATGGCTTCGAAGCTGATTTACCGAATAGCGCGCCTATTTTCATGACGGCCGAGCCCCACCGCGCAGGAAGCCCCATCCCCAACAAGCATGCATTGTTGCGTAGATGGCAGGCAGCATTAGTACCGCACGCGGGCTCAATCGTGGCCTGGCCGCTGCCGAAAAACCACTCGCCACTAGATCAAGTAACAGGTAGCCAATCGGCGCCGCGAATCCAATTGCCGAAACCCAGGTGATCCCAAGAAACAAACCCAGAATGCCAATAGCTGACCCGAGCATGACACCCATAACCGCTACCGGGGCGGCCAAGTAACGAAGTGAGATCGTATCTGGATGGCGACTCGCCACCTCGCGGCGCCAGCGCCCGTAATCGTGATACTGACGTGCCAACGCCCCGAGCGAAGGCCTCGGCCGGTAGGTAACTTTCAAATCAGGGGTGAACCAAACCGTGCCACCGGTTTGCCTGATACGCAGATTCATTTCCCAATCCTGAGCCCGCTCCATGGTGATGTCGTAACCACCCACCCGTTCAAGTGCTTCTCGGCGAAAGCAGCCCAGGTAAACGGTGAGCGCCGGCCCAGCAGCGCCCCCAACATGAAAGGCCGCTCCCCCAACCCCAAAACGCGAGGTCATAGCGCGGGCTACTGCATGTTCAAAATCAGTTGTGCCCTCGGCATTCATAATGCCCCCGACATTGTCGGCACCACTATGTAGCAACGTATCTACCGCTACCGATACGTAGTTGTTCGGGATCATTGCGTGGCCATCAACTCGAATAATTACCTCGCCGATCGCCGCGGCAATCGCCGCATTCAATCCCGCTGGCGTCTTGCCTGATGGATTCTCCACAATCCGAACCCGGCGCTCCCGCGCGGAAATATCAGCAGCAACCGCTGCTGTTCGATCCCGTGATGGTCCAACCGCAACTATTACTTCAAGGGCACCGGTGTAGTTCTGCGAAATGATTTGGTCGATCGCATGCTGCAGGTGCCTCTCCTCATTGACTACCGGCATAATCACCGAAACACTGGGCTGGTGCGATGAAGTCCGACTCACAGCGCCGTCCCGAAGATTTGATGCCGGAGTAGACCGGGCCACGTCCGCTCGGTCTTTGTCAGGAAATGTTCACTCGAGACGCTTGCGGTATGCGGGGCCAAATGCCGCACATACATATAGCCAAGGCCATGCGTGCGATAAATCAGGCCGCCGGCTTTTTTTACACTTTCCAATAAGGCTCGATCAATTGATTTAGAAACAGGGCGCCAGCCGCCAACACCGTCGAGATCGGCTCGCGAAATCAAGATAGTGCCACCAGCTACAAAGAATGAATACTTTTCGGCGGCGTAAGTTGGGCGAAATACCGTGGTGTCTTCACCCTCAAGATAAATCCAGTCTAGAGCCTTACCTACAACCTGTGCGCCTGAGTACATGCGCGCGAGCACTAAATCCCAAATGTGAGTGGCCCCATAATAGTCGTCATCATCCATTTTCGTAATCAGTTCACAATCTGCGCGCTGACTTAGCAATTGCATAGCGGCACCGAATGGCAAGTTGCCTGCCATCGAGGTGAAATCTAATTCACGGCCGGCCAAATCCATCAGCTCAGCTATCCGCGCCGAAGTCAATTCGAGGCCGTGTAGCCCGACCAACACCTGCAAGTTTGGGTAATCCAATTTGGCGATTTGCTGCATCGCATGAGCCAAGTAAGTTTCACGATTAGTTAGCAGCACCGCGCTTACCGAGGGCCAACGCCTTAATGCTGCGACCGGAGTTGACCCACACAGCGCTTCGTGACGGGACTTAACAGATAACACCTGCGCTTCTAGCGGGTCGGCCAACTGAGTACTGGTCGACCCAGTGATGGCTCGGTCAGATTTGATGAATAGGCCGCACGCGCGCAATTGATTGGTCCACCTCGGGCCGAGGTCAACCTCTGCACTAACCACACCCACGGACCGCAGGGCTTCAACGTCACCAGATCCAACATCCCCGGCGATCTCAAGATTAAGTGTTGAGCCCCTCAGCCGAAGAACCCCACCGGCGATGCTAGCCGTTATGACCTCGGTAGCACCCAACGACCGCCTGCCAATTGGGTTATGAACGCTCGGGTCAACAGCCACCAAATGCGCCGAACCATCGACGATCCACGTTTCACCCGCGACCACCACAGTTACTGCCCGCTCGACTTCCGGCATTGAATCGGGGGTCGGCACCACCAAGGTGTCGCACCGGCGCAAGTGTCCATGGATAGCCCGCTCTGGTAACAGCACATCGCGTGTGCCAGCTGCCAACGCAGCGGCCGCGGCCGGCAACCCCGGTGCCAGTGTCAACATCGACCCGACGCCAAGTTCATGGGTTGGGCGCAGGCAGCGCAACGCAGCGGCCAGTGCCAGCGCGATATCAATTGGCTCGTGCCAAGTTAAAGTCACCTGCGCACCAGCCCCGCGCGGCTCAACTAGGTAAGTGACCAGGCCCGGCGATGTGGGCACCCCGATCCAACCTTTGGGTGGTGACCATTTTGCGATCCGAATTTCAAGGTTCGTGACCTCCGCCGCACCGACACTTGTGACGCACAATTGCTGGAGCTGCTCAATCGACGCAGCCTCGACTCGCCACTGGTTGGCACGAGCGCGGATCCGGACCCCGGGAATGCCCACGAACAGCACCTTAGAGGGCCGATAGTCTAAAGGTGTGACCCTGCGACTCTCTGTCATCGGAACCGGCTATTTAGGTGCCACCCACGCCGCCTGCATGGCCGAGCTGGGATACGAGGTCATCGGGGTAGATATTGACCCAGCCAAGGTCAAGATTTTGCAGAGTGGACGGGTGCCCTTCTACGAGCCCGGCCTCCCCGAGGTCCTGGCCCGCAATATTGCTGCCGGGCGCCTCCGTTTCACCACCTCTATGACCGAGGCCGCTGCCACCGCTGATATCCACTTCATCTGTGTCGGCACCCCCCAGCAGGCCGGGGCTAATGCCGCCGATCTATCCCAAGTTTTCGGGTCCGTCCAGGCCCTGACACCACACCTGCGCGCCGGCGCATTGATTGTCGGTAAGTCCACGGTGCCGGTTGGTACAGCAACGTTGCTCGCAGAGCAATTGGCACTGACCGCACCGACTGCCGAAGTCGCGTGGAACCCTGAATTTCTCCGCGAGGGTTTTGCCGTCGCCGACACCTTGCACCCTGATCGGCTGGTCGTCGGCGTACGCAGCCAGCGCGCCGAGGATCTACTTCGGGAGGTTTATGCACCACTTATCGCGCAGGATGTACCGTTCCTTGTCACCGACTTTCCCACCGCCGAGCTTGTTAAAGTTGCGGCTAATTCATTTCTCGCCACGAAGATCTCATTCATTAATGCGATGGCCGAGGTCTGTGAGGCCGCGGGTGCCGACATCACCCAACTCGCCGAGGCAATTGGTTACGACCCACGTATCGGTAACCGCTTCCTTGCAGCTGGCTTAGGTTTTGGTGGTGGTTGCCTGCCCAAAGATATTCGCGCGTTCATGGCCCGGGCCGGTGAACTCGGTGCCGAAGAAGCCCTAGCCTTCCTGCGCGAAGTCGACCAGATCAACTTAAGGCAGCGCACCCACACGGTGAACCTAGCGCGGGCTGCCCTTGATGGCTCCTTCGCTGGCAAAAATGTCACGGTACTTGGCGCCGCATTTAAACCTGATAGCGATGACGTTCGAGATTCACCAGCCCTTGCCGTTGCCGCGGCGATCTTTAACGCCGGCGGCAATGTAGTAGTGCACGACCCGAAGGCGCTCGCAAATGCCGCCCGCGTTTATCCGACTCTGACTTATGTGGAGGATTTAGCCGAAGCACTGGCCGATGCCGAACTCGTGCTGCACCTAACCGAATGGCCGGAGTATCGCGAATTTGATCCCACCACCCTTGGATCTTCACCGCGGCAGCGCCACCTAATCGATGCTCGTAATCGCCTTGATCCAATAGTTTGGCGCGCCGCCGGCTGGACATATCGCGCCCTTGGGCGCCCGACGGCCTAGTGATGACCGACCTTTATGGGAGTCGGACAGATGTTGACCGATTACTGTTTGAAAGCCAGCTCTGGTTTGTTGTGGGGCTCGGCAATAACCCTGACCGCGCCGCCTACGGGGTGGCATCGGTACTTCAGGAACACGGTAAAAGAATAATTCCGATCTACCCACGGGCCGAAGTCGTGCACGGCGAGCAGGGTTACGCGACCATTGCCGACGCAGTAGCCGCTGTTGGCATCCCTGATGTCGTTGATGTTTTTGTGCGCTCCGATCGAGCCGGTGAGTTCGCTGACGCGGCCATCACTGCTGGTGCAGGGGCCGTTTGGTTTCAACTCGATGTAATTGACGAAGCCGCCGCGCAGCGAGTTATCGATGCGGGCATGACAATGGTCATGAATAAGTGCCCAGCAATTGAATGGCATAGGCCAATTAAGTAGCCGGAGGCAGCAGGCTTTCACCTTTCGCTTTGGCCTGAGCATTTAAATCAGCCTGGAATTTCACCATCGCATTTCTGAGATCTACATTTTCTAACGCAAGCATGCGCACTGCGAGGAGCCCCGCATTTCGAGCATTTCCGATGGCAACTGTTGCGACAGGTACACCGGCAGGCATCTGCACAATCGACAGGAGCGAATCCATGCCTTCGAGTGCTGCTGTCGAGATCGGTACGCCGATCACTGGCAGCGGTGTTAGTGAAGCGAGCATCCCGGGCAGGTGTGCTGCACCCCCGGCACCAGCAATGATGATTTTTAGGCCACGATCAACCGCGGTCGTGCCGTAGTCAAACATTTCAACGGGCATACGATGCGCCGAAACTACGCGCACCTCGTGACCGATGCCGAATTCGTCAAGTGCGGTAGCGGCCGCCTGCATTGTTGGCCAGTCGGAGTCACTTCCCATGCAGATACCTACCACGCAGTCTGAGTTCGGCTTTTGTTCACTCATCAATTACTCCCGCAAAATAGTCAGCCGCGTGTCGGCCCCGAGCTAAGAGCTGATCGTAATTATCGCCAATTACAGTGATATGCCCCAACTTGCGGCCCGGTCGAACATCCTTTCCATAAAGATGCACTTTGATACCTGGGTCGCGCGCGAGCACATGGCGATAGGCCGAATAGAGGTCATCAACATCACCGCCAAGAATATTTACCATCACCGCATATGGTGCTACCGACCGCGGATCGCCAAGCGGTAGATCAAGCACCGCACGTAGGTGATTCTCAAACTGGCTGGTGACCGCACCATCAATTGACCAGTGCCCAGAATTATGTGGGCGCATTGCGAGTTCATTTACATAAATTTCTTCGCCCGTATCGAACAACTCGACGGTCAGCATTCCGGTGACATTTAGGTCGCGAGCAATTCGTAGCGCAATCTCCTGGGCCTGTACAGCGCGCTCAGCCGACAAACCCGGGCACGGCACCACCACTTCGGCGCAGATTCCGTTTATCTGCGTTGTACGCGCTACGGG
>JBIIOU010000169.1:0-4749 GCA_044336815.1 Candidatus Nanopelagicales bacterium
TGGACCCTCCAACGCCGCTAGCCCATCGAAGGAACAGAGCTTCGACGTGCGATCGACACCGTCGCCGCGCACCGAAACGCAGCGCTGATCCCACTGCGCGAGAGGCCCGTATCGCGTGATCTACCGCATTGATGAACAGCAAATGATCGTCACTGTGATCGCAGTCAGTGCAAGGTCAGACGCGTACCGCAAACCCTGAGCGCCAATTCAGATCCTTCTCGCGAGTTGAGATCCCAAATTGTGTTGCCATCATTTGTTATTGCTCAATCGCTCCGGCAACCTCATTGAGAAGGCCGGTGGCACCCGGGTCCGATTACCGGCACCTCAACAAACTGAACGCGACCGCCGAGGACAATGCCAAGCGCTGGCATGAAGAGTCACGGGTTTTGTGCCGCTGATGATTAACCCCGGTCAATGGGGTCAAGGAGATGTGCAGAATATTCGTCACCTAGTCGTGCATCAGACCCGGAGGGTATGGCGCCTGTGTGTGCTTTGAGGGCAATGACGATTAGCAACTGCGCAATCTTCGTACCTCAGAAAGTTTTACTAGGGCCTTGGTTTTTGGGCCGGAGTGTTTTACCATCGGGACAGGTACCTGGTTGGGTGCTGGCCGGTTGAGAGTTGGGAGCATTAAGTGCCAAGTATTGATGTGAATTCACCTGTTAGTTCAGCGCCGGTCGATCGGCTCGCACTTGGTGTTAGCCCGGTGCGGCCCGGAGTGGGCGGTATTGACGGAGCCCTACCCTCTGAGGGGTCTTTGACGGGATGCATTTATGGCGGGTAGTGAAGAGTAGCGCCGTTCCCCACCACTAGGTGGGGTGTTTAATGCCTGTTGCTGGCCCCTGACCGCCCCCGGTCGGGGGCCAGTTGTTTGCGGTAGCGAACTCGAACACTCCAAGTGGTAGCAGCCGAACCGACGTCGCACAGGTAGCCCCGTTACGCTCACGCGCATCTTCGTATTTGGGAACTATTTGCTTGACCCTTGTCTTAGGGCTGAAGTGTTTTAATATCATCGACTAGTACCCATCTGGGTATTGGCCCGTTGACTTATTGGAGCATGAAATGCCAAGTATTGATATCGCTACCCCTGCAAGTTCAGCGCCAACTGATCGGCTCGCACTCGGTGTTGGTTGGGCACGGCCGGGTGTGGCCGGTATCGGCGGCTCCCTCAACCCCTCAGGCTCCTACGGCTCGGGTGTGCCGGCGTGTGCGTGTTTTGATGGGCATGAGGAGTAGCACCATTCCCCGCGGCGCATTCTCGGGCTCTGAAAACCTACGCGACAACCCGCCAAACTTTTGGTGATTTCATTAGTATTGTGATTAGCAGTTAAGGCTTGTAGCACTGGCGTCAGCGGGCGCCTGTGATGAGCATGTCGCGGGAAGCGAAGTGCGTACGATTCCCGCACAGTTACCTGACTTCGCTTATGCCTCCAGGAGAGTTGGTTTTTGAAGCCAACTGCCGCAACCCAACTAGATAGCTCTCTCGACTCTGGCCGAGGGAGCTATCTTTTTCTCATCGATGCCTTGATCTGCTGAGCGTGGAGTGTGTTGAGGTACGTGCTCTCGCCAGGCTAATGAAGTTCTCTGGGTGCGTAGTCAAACTGGCATAGTGGGCCCCCGGAGTGTGGTCCGAGGAGGTGAATTACATATGCATCAACCCGATGTCGTCGTGATTGGCGCAGGTATAAGCGGGCTGGCGGTATGTGAAGTATTGCACCGGGGCGGGCTCGCAGTCACGGTGCTCGAGGCCAGGACCCGCGTCGGAGGACGTCTTCTTTCCAGTCCACTAGATCTTGGGGCATCTTGGTTTTGGGATGGTGAGCGAAGAGTACGGGCAATGACCGATCGCTTCGAGATTGCAACATTCCCGCAGTACCGCGCCGGTGACGCGATGATCGATGAACGGGACGGAGTGCACCGGTACCCGGGGAACCCAATTGATGGGCAAGCACATCGATTTGTCGGCGGAGCCGCCGCTTTGACTAATGCTCTGGCGGGGGAGTTGCCCCAGGGCGTGGTGCTGCTGGATCAACCGGTAATTGAAGTCACTGATGACTTAGTGGTGCTTACGGCTACTAGCAGGTGGCAGCCTCAACATGTGGTGATCGCGGTACCACCGGCGGTCGCGGTGGCGGCCATCCGGCTACCCGAGGCACTGCCAGGGAATCTGGTTGATATAGCCCAGCGCACTCCCGTGTGGATGAGCGACACCGTCAAGGTCGTAGTGACGTACGACGAACCCTTTTGGCGCTCCGATGGCCTCGCTGGGTCCGCGATAAGTCGAGCGGGACCGCTGCACGAAATACACGATCTTTGTGGGCCTGATGGATCCCCGTCTGCCCTCTTTGGGTTTGCCCGTGCAGGTCAGTCAAGCGGCCTGACTGAGTCTGAAATTTGCGCACAGCTGGGGCGGATCTTCGGACCTCGTGCACTCGCACCGCGAGAACTCCAGATTCAGGATTGGTCCAGCGAGCAGTGGACGAACCCAGCGATGGCTGCACCTGGATCGGCTCAAAGTGCGCCCGGCTTCGCACTCATGGGTCATGCTGTCTACCAGCAACCACAACTGGGTGGTCGATTCCACTGGTCGGCTACCGAGACCGCACCGAATTATGCAGGGCATATTGAAGGGGCACTTGAAGCGGCCGAGCGCACAGTTAATTCAATCTTAGACTTTCCTCAACTTAATAATGTGAACCACATGTGAATGGCGGAAAGGCGTGTGAGACCCAGAAAGAATGAATGCTGACTCGAAGTAACGTTTCGCTTGAGGTTTGGGTGGGGCCTGGTCGGGGACTAATTTGGATCCTGCCGCTCACCTTGGATAGAAGCCCGCTCTTAATTCGCCTTTTGATGGAGGTAAATGGCATGACGAATGTGAACGAGCAAAAGCTGCAGGCGGTGGAGAGCACCCTTACCACCGCATTGCTGGCGTGGTCGGCTACAAGTGTGGCGGTCGGAACGATCGTGGCCCTAGTGGGCCGCAAGGCCCAAAATGATGATCTGGTTGGCTTTGGCCGGCAGACTGCCGCCTGGGGTGCCGTTGATGCCTTGATCGCTGGCGCCGGTGTTCTGAGCAGGCGTCGCCGCGGTCCGCTCTGCGATGAAGAAGCTGCGAAAAAGGCCGGCTCGCTGCGCAAGCTACTTCTGGTAAATGCGGTAGCAGACGTCGGTTATATGGCCGGCGGTCTTCTGCTAATTGCTCGGGGCGACGGTGGGCAAAGGAAGTTACGGATGGGAGCCGGGGATGGGGCTGCGGTTGTAGTTCAGGGTGCATTTCTCCTGGTGCTGGATCTCACCCAAGCTCAAAGGGTGAGGTAAGGGTTTAGACGAAGCGCAACTCGGAGGCTTTACGAGACCCGAACCTGATTTAGTCAATGTGACGTTGCGCCGGTGATCGGCAGGCATGGACAATAGGGGCATGAAACGCCGTCGCCTGTGGATCAACCTGGCCCTCGTCTTAGCAATTGTCCTAGTTTTGGGTGCGATCGTGGGCATCGCACTACGGCCCGAGGGGGCCTCTGCTCCAGCCCGCACTGCCACAGTAGTTTCGGCTACGGTCTCATCAACGGTAACGGCGAGCGGATCGGTTGAAAGCGCCGGCGACATCAACTTGGCATTTACGACACCGGGGATAGTCACGAGTATTGAGGTGGCGGCAGGCGATGCAGTAAACCAGGGCCAGGTGCTCGCAACTATCAATCAGACCACTGCAACACAACAACTTGCTGCAGCACAGGCGACCCTTTCCCAAGCGCTGAGTTCGGCATCGACCTCAAGTTCTTCGGTTTCTAATGCCCAGGTGCAACTGAAACTAACAAGTGATGCGGCGGCAGCCTCCAATGACAGTCTCAAGGCCGCGGTATTGCAGGCACGGTCCAATCTGTCGGCGGCTGAAAAGTTGTGGACGGACGCGTGCGTTAATCCAGATGATGCAACCTGCCCTAACGCGTCGGCAGCAGAAGCAATTCGCTCTGCACAAAACGGAGTGAAGAGCGCCCAAATCAATTACGACGCGGCCGTGACGGCGGCGGCAAATGCAGCCACGGCATATGACTTAGCGGTGAATCAAGCTGCCGAATCACTCACTCAGACCAAGGCGGTTGGCTCAACGACGTGTACTGCATATGGCGCCAGTTCGGTGAACTGCGCTTCTGCTACAAGCACCACCCTGAGTGCCCAACATGCCTACGACTCTGCAGTAGCTACGCAATCGCAAAGTAAGCAAGCAGATAGCCAGACTGTCCAAAAGTCAGCGATGGCCTTATCAACGGCGAACGTGACTCTTCGCAAAGCGATCGCCGATCAATCGAAACTGGGCTCTGATTCAGTGCGCACAGCTAGCCAGGCACTCACCAATGCGGTGAATGCGCAAGAGAAGGGCAAAATTGCCAATGCTCAGTCGGTGCAGAGCGCCCAGAATTTGCTGACTAATGCACAGGCAACAACTTCGACACTAGGTGCTGGCGATACGGCGGCAGCCCCGACCGTAGCTCAGGCGGCGATTGATTCTGCCAAGGCGGCGGTGGCGGTGGCGCAACGGGCTTTGGCTGACACCACCTTGGTAGCCCCGGTAGCTGGCACAATCGGCTCGGTAAACATCACGGCTGGTGAGATTTCAACAAGTGGGGCCACAACTTCGGGAGGTTCAGCGGCAATAACCGTGATACCTGATGGCCTATTCACCGTCTCGGCAGACTTCGCTGAAACCGATGCGGCTCAAGTTACCGAGGGTGATTTGGCGGCTGT
>JBIIOU010000105.1:0-7079 GCA_044336815.1 Candidatus Nanopelagicales bacterium
CTGGGGTTGATCAGCTCACCCGCTGGGATCTTGATGCTGAGAGTTTGCTAGCCGAGGCACTGCGGCGCCGTGAGTTAGTGCATCAGGTGCGCCTGCCCGATTCGCTTTCGGCGAGTGCACTAATTGATGCGCTGCGCGACCCAGCCGCCACCGCAGAGCGCTTGGCCCGGCCGATGCCACGGCAGCCGGCGCCCGCTGCCCGTCGGGGCACGGCTTTCCACCTCTGGCTCGAGAGCCAGTTCGGTCAACAAACTTTGCTTGATCCAACTGATCTCCCCGGCGCCGGTGATCACGACATCACAAGTGATGGCCAACTCGAAGAGTTGAAGCGGGCATTTGAGAAATCTGCCTACGCCAAACTCCAGCCCATCGCGGTGGAAGAACCGTTCACCTTGATTCTGAGGGGGCGGGTGGTTAAGGGCCGAATTGACGCGGTCTTTAAGAACGGCGATCGCTATGACGTGATCGACTGGAAGACCGGTTCATTGGCGTCCACCGATCCTTATCAACTTGCCTTGTATCGCGAGGCTTGGTCGCAGCTGCGTGGGGTGCCGGTAGCCGATATTGATGCAGGGTTTGTGATGGTGGCAACCGGTGAGATCATCCGACCCGAGATATTGCCCAGCCTCGATTTTAACTGAATTAGTAAGTCTATTTCGGATTTTCTTCGTTACCGTTCACGATGATGGGCTCGGCACTATCGCCGTCTGGAGCCTGCTCAGCTAGTTGCTCACCGGCTTCCTCGGTCGGAGTGCGCCGGGCACCAGCAAGTGCCCTCATCCACTCGCGGGCGGGTTCTTCAACGAAGCGCCACATCAACCAGGCGATCGCCAGCGCGCCGGCGATCAATCCGAGCAAACCGATTGCGTAGAGCACGCCGCCGTCGATGCCAACCGCATTCATTCCGGCCCGCCATAGTCCAAACCAAACCAGGTGGGTCATATATAGGGAGTAGGAAATAAAACCGCCCAGCACCATGGTTCGAGTGGACAGGGTGCGGGCGAGGCCCCGCCGCGACAGCGCCAATGCACCGATCCAGGCGATGAGAAAGGGCACAAGAAGTAGGTGGAAATACGGCGGCAGCGCCTCGGCATCGGCGCTTAGGTTGGTGGTCGGTGGTTGCGCAGCCGGCAAGTTGCCAAGGAATACGGCGCCAGCAATAACGATTAAGGGTAAAACGATGGACAAGGTGCTAGCGATTTTTTGTATGCGTGGCGTTGGATCGGCGGCGGCATCGGGGAGGAAGCGGCGCACGATCAAATAGCTGATAGCGCCAGCTGTGAACTCACACAAGATGCGGTAGGTGGAGCCCCAGTTATCCGTGTAGTAAGCGTCAGAGGTTTTTAATCCGTAAACAATGATTGGGATTAGCACAACAACCCAGGCGATCACCAAGACGGCGGTGCTGACCCGCCTGTAGAAAATCCAAATGAGCAAAATTAATAGCGGGAAGATGAGATAGGCGAGCCATTCCATTGAAAGTGACCAGGCTACGAAATTCCAGCCCCGTTGCGGGCTCGGGCCCCACTCCTGAACGAGAAACAAGTTCTTGATGAAGTCAACTGGATTAAGCCAGTCGCGACTAAGTGCATCACCGGTAATTCTCGACTGCGCTACGACGGCAATCCCCGCGACCACCAGCATCACCAAATGCACCGGGTAGACACGGGCT
Organism: Candidatus Nanopelagicales bacterium; assembly: GCA_044336815.1. Lineage (GTDB taxonomy): Bacteria > Actinomycetota > Actinomycetes > S36-B12 > S36-B12. The sequence continues at coordinate 1,673 of JBIIOU010000105.1, forward strand.
AGGCGCAGCCACCAAAATTCAATCGTCTTGCGGCCGGATAACCGTGGGCCCAGGCGCGTTAAATAGGTGTGGGTGAGGATGAACCCGGACAGCGCGAAGAAGAGGTCGACGCCGAGGCGGCCAACGCGCATTACATCGGGCAAAATCGGGATAGCGAGCAAGCCTAGGGTATTTAGTGGGCCTTGCAGGTGATAGAGCAGCACCCATGCGGCGGCGACGAAACGGATGCCGGTCAACTGCCGAATGAAGACGTTCACAATAAGTGATGGTGTCACGGACTCACCGGCTTGTTCTGCAGGGCACACCGAAGGCCGCCGCCGAAGGCCAATAGGCTCACTAGGTGCCTGACCGCCTGCTGTTAGACGATCTGCTCTTATCGCGGGCTGCTGTGGATCGAGCCGCGCATCGGCGCGCAGATGAAATTTGGCAGTTGCAGCGCTTAGCCGATGACGAAACCCGGGTGCTTTGGGTTGCTGGTGGAGCCGCAGGAGTGCTCGAGAGTGAAAGCAGCGTCGAACTGGTATTCAGTTCACCGACACAGTTACCGTCAAGCACCGAGCTGAGTTTTCTGGGGGTTGATGACTTTGATCGCGCATATTTCTCCGCCCATGTTAAGAATCAAAGTGACGCGCCGATGCAAGCGGATTGGAAGTCACTGCGTGAGGTTGGCCGCTCACTAAGTGACATCGATGCGGGGCTGCTGGTCACAGCGGTGGCACTGGATAACTGGCGTGCGGCGACCAGGTGCTGTGCCAAATGCGGTGGTGAGGTGGTCTCGCAACATGGTGGCTGGTCATTGCGATGTAGCACCGATGAAGTTGATCACTTCCCGCGCACTGAACCAGCGGTCATCGTGTTGGTGCGTGATCAAGATGATCGAGCTCTACTAGGCCGGCACGTCAACTGGCCACCCGGATTAGTTTCTACCTTCGCTGGGTTCGTTGAAGCAGGAGAGTCAGCGGAGGCCGCGGTGCGTCGTGAATTAGCCGAAGAAACCGGTGTCGTCATCGCTGATCACCTGGATGCAGTTCAATATCTTGGGAGCCAGCCGTGGCCGTTCCCGGCTTCATTAATGCTCGGCTACCACGCTTGGGCCAAGGACACAACAATCAAGGTTGACGAAACCGAGATCGCTGAGGCCAATTGGTATAGCCGTGATGAGTTACGTGCGGCATGCGCCTCTGGTGAAATCAAGTTGCCATCGTCAATTTCAATCTCGCGTAGATTGATCGAGCGTTGGTACGGCGAGGAGTTACCGGCCGATTGGTCTTGGTGATGTCAATACCAGCACTAACGGCTCGGCAGATGCAGTTGCGGGGTTTGTCCTGGGCCTTTCTAGGAGTATTGCTTTTTTCATTTTCGCTCCCGCTGACCAAAATAGCGGTTGGCGGCTTTAATCCGTTTTTGACCGCGACCGGTCGTGCGGTGGTTGCTGGTGTCTTAGCGGCGGTTATTTTGTCGGTAAACAGAGTTCCTTTGCCAGCTCGCCATTTAGTGCGACCGCTCCTGCTCACCATGATCGGAGCTGTTTTTGGCTGGCCAATCCTGATCGCGCTGGCACTTCAGTACACGACGTCGGCCCATGTTGCAGTCATCGCCGCCTTCATGCCGCTGTCGACCGCAATAATTGCTGTGTTTAGAACCCACGAAAAGGTGAGCGCAAAGTTCTGGTTAGCGGCGAGTGTCGGAACAACGGCTCTAGTGGTTTTTTCCTTGGGCCGCGGTGGGGCAACGACCCCAAATTACTGGGCGGATTTGATGATGGTTGGCGCAATGTTGTTTTCTTCATGGTGTTATGTCGAGGGTGCGTCGGTCACCAAGGTCATGCCGGGCTGGCAAGTTATTTCTTGGGTCGTTGTCTTTGCGCTACCTATAACGGTGCCGGCGTCATTGGTTCTTTGGTTTACCACAAGTGGTGATTATCAGACCACGAGCACCCAGTGGATCGCCTTGATTTTGCTAGGCATCTCATCGATGTACTTGGGATTCTTTGCTTGGTATCGAGGGTTATCGATGGCCGGCATCGTTAGAGGCAGTCAAGTTCAGCAGTTGCAGGCGCTACTTACCTTGCTGTGGTCTGCGCTGCTACTTGGTGAAACTGTAACCTGGCTAACTGTCCTTGCCGCTGGTGTTGTCATTGCTTCGGTAGTTTGGGCGCAGAGCACGAGACGGGTGGAATTTCTAGCGCCGGAGGAGTGAGCATTAGTAGTGATCGCCAGTATGGAGCACTACTAGTGAGCTACCCTGCGAGGTGCACCTTGGGTGTAGCATCAGGAATTCGATTTGGACCATTCGAATAGTTGACACCGTGTTCACGAAGTCAAGGCAAAGGAAGCAGGTTCGTGATGCTCGAAGCGCTGACACCGCCCGCGCGCGGGTTTCCCCTTGAGGAGTTCGCACAAAGACTTGCTCGCGCTCAAAGTTTTATGGCGCTGAATAAATTAGATGCACTTTTAGTAACAAGCCCCCAACAAGTTCGTTACTTCACAGGTTTTGAGAGCCAATTGTGGGAAAGCCCAACTAGATCTTGGTACGTCGTATTGCCGGCTGGAGGGGATCGACCTGTTGCAGTAATTCCGGAAGTAGGCGCAACCGGGATGGCTAGTACCTGGATAAAAGACATCAGGACTTGGCCCGCACCGGTCCCAGCGGACGACGGCATCACTCTTTTAAGTGATGCGCTCCGGGAAATAGCTGGAGTGGGTGGGCGGGTTGGCGCTGAATTTGGGCGTGAAGTTCACCTTCGCATGCCGATAAATGAACTTGAAAAGTTGCGGCAGACATCTGACGTAACGCTCGTCGACGGTACCGAAGTTATTCGCCGTTGCCGCCACGTTAAGTCGGAATATGAAATTGCAAAACTTCGCTACGTGTGCCAGTTGGCCAGCGCGTCATTTGCTGAAGTACCAGAAATGCTGCAGAAGGAACAAACAGAAATATCTTTAGCCAGAGAATTTAGAAATAATATTTCCCTGCGAGGCGCTGACTCTATCCCGTATTTAGTCGCGATTGCCGGAAAGGGCGGGTATGAAAACATCGTGATGAGCCCTACTGATCGCGCTATCGGGCGTGGAGATGTGCTCATTATTGACACGGGGGCAACCTATGACGGGTACTTCTGCGACTTCGACAGGAACTGGGCGATTGGCGATATTGACTCCGAGGTGGTCCGCGCCTATGAAATTGTCTGGGCTGCCACGGAGGCTGGCATCGCGTCAGCTGTACCCGGGGCGACATCAAGTGATGTGTGGCGAGCTATCGCGGAAGTTTTAGAGGCCGCCGGGAGCTTAGGAAATAGCGCCGGTCGGTTCGGGCACGGGCTGGGTATGCAGTTGACCGAGCCCCCGAGCAATATCGAAGGTGATGAGACTGTGCTAGCGGAAGGGACTGTCCTCACAATCGAGCCAGCTATGGAATTTTCACCGGGTCGTTTGATGGTGCACGAGGAAAATATTGTGGTGAGGGCTGGCGGTGCCGAGTTATTGAGCGTTCGAGCGGCACCGCAAATTCAGGTCTTGCCCGCCAATTAACCACCGGGGTGACGGTGGGCTTCAACGTCAGTGGCGCAGTCCGTGGGGGGAGTAATCGTTAACGCGATTTGCCCTGGTATTCGCTGGAAAGTCTCCTTGGAAGCCTGAATTTTCAGTGTTTTGCGGGGAGTTTGGACAATCTGCAAGGTGTTTAACAGCCCATTTAGTGGACAAATACTTGATTCTTCGGTGTCTTGGCTGCGAGAACACAGTTTTACAACTTCTGATCAAAGATCATTGACATCACTCTCAGGTGTTGCTAGCCTTCGAGCGATTGGGCGTGACCTCGGGCCTTTCTGGGGGTGCGCAAGCCCCTCAATAGGGAAGGGAATTCACGTGACTTCACCAGAGATTTCAACTCCAGAACCGGCTCGCGGTATCAATCGCCGGACAGTTCTCAAGGCCAGCTTGGCGGTACCTGCTGCAGCCGCCGTGCTAAGTGCCTGCTCGACCACCCCGGCTGCTTCGTCCTCGCCTTCGGCTGCTGCCGCAAGTGCAGCTACGTCAGCAGGGACCGTAACTTCCTTCAAAGGGGTAACCCTGCAGATTGGGACAAATCCAAGCGATGAGCCGGCGCTGAAGGAATACGCGGCCGGCTGGGAAGCTCTAACCGGAGGCAAAGCGGTTGTTACCGTCGTGCCTTACGCTGAGCGCGCTATTAAGTTCGCCGGGTTTGTGGCTACCCAAGATGGCTCCATGGATCTCCTTTATGGTGATCCGGCATTCACCCATAGGTTTGGCGACCGCCTGTTTATGGACTTAAATGGCAAATTGGATACGAGTGGACTTCTTAGTTCAGTGGTGGATTCGCTCACCGTGAACGGCCAATTGTTGTCCGGCCCTCTTAGCTCGGATATGTACTTCATGGTCTACAACAAGGCAATGTTCGCTGCTGCCGGCGCTGATCCTGATGCGATTCCGTCGACTTTCGATGGCCTTTATGCCCTTGCACCCAAACTCCACGTTGGTGACAACTTCGGTTGCTTGCTCCCATGGCTAGCCGGTTATGCCCGCACCTACTGGGTTGCGATGTACAACGGTGGTGGTGAGCCGATGTTCAATGAGGACAGCACGCAGGTGCTCTTCAATAACGCCTCCGGTTTGGCGGTGTTCGAGTCGATCAAGAAGGGTCTCGAGACCCAGTTCTACGACCCCAACGTATTGAGTGTTCCGGGGGCAGATTTTGACACTTCGATCCTCTTCAACCAAGGCAAAGGCGGATCTCAGATCGGGACGTCGCAGTACTGGTCCTTGGCCTACAAGGGCCCGGACTCCTTGCTTAAGCCAGAAGATGTCGGTGCCTGCAAAATCCCAGCGGTAGTTGAGGGAAAGTTTGGCACAACTAACGCATTCGAAGGTGTTGGCGTCAATAAGTACACGGCAAATCCTGACGCCGCTGTGAGCTTCTTGAGCTACATGACCAGTTTTGATGGGCAAAAGGCCATGATGTTAACCGGGGAGTCCGGGTTGCCTGCGGTACGAAGTGATGTTCTCAATGATCCAGAGGTCGCGAAGATCTTCCCGATCGGATCTGTGCTTGCAGAGCAGGGCACGTTGCCTTCGAACACTTGGCCAACTCCTTATGACACCTACCCGGTGTTCGATGCTGCGGTAAATGCCATAGCTAGGGGCGGCCAGTCTGCGCAGCAGGCACTTGACATCGCGGTCAGTAGCTGTAATGAACTGATTACCAAGTACCTCACCAGTTAAGTTCTGCTTGTGAAACGAATCTATGCCCGTCTTGGTGAAGCCGTCGTCCGTGACGTCGCTGAACCAGAGATAAGGCCGGGAGAAATCCTGGTTGATACTTCCTTCTCGACGATTAGCTCCGGCACCGAGTCGCTAATTTTGCGGCGCAGTGTCGAAAATCCAGGGGT
>JBIIOU010000106.1:0-7051 GCA_044336815.1 Candidatus Nanopelagicales bacterium
TCGACAGAAGAGCGAATGTGAGCGCTAGGGCAAGTGCACCGGCAGAGACACCGTCGAGTCGAAATGCTGACCACTCAACGGATTGACCTTGGGGTCCACCGGTAGTGATCAACTTCGTCAAAGTGATTACTGCGACAACAAGGATGGTTGTCATGGTCAGGCCCTCGAGGATCAATAGTGCATGCCCTAGTGCGCGCATCGTGCGCCCGGCCAAGTATGTGGTGATGGGAAGCACAATTAAAGCGAGCAGGATTGGTAACCACTGCGAGCTTGAAAGCCAACCCAGCCCGGGCAGTAGCGTTGCAACGAAGATCCCAAAGGATAGTGCCGTAATTGCAACACAAGCGATATAAGCAGCCACCAACCAAACGCCCGCCGCGGTGCCCGATCGAGGCCCAATCTCTGCTCGGACGAGCCCGAACACCGACCCAGCACTATCACTCCGCTTCGTCAGCAAGACGAAGGATCCGACGATTAGTCCGAGCGGTATCACTGCGAGCATGAATGCCGTTGGCACCGCCGAATTTACCTGTTGGGCAATTGCCTGAGGGTTAAGGCTGACCGACATGGTTGGCCCCATGGCGGCCAGTGAGATTGCAATGGCGCCGAGAACCCCAAGGTTTCGTTTTAGTTGGGGCATTGGAGAAATCTATCTTGGGAAATCAACTCCCGCCACATCGACGATCAGGATTGCAATTCTTGATCTGAAAATTTCTTCATATGTACCTCTGGTGATAGCGGCGAAGCGGGAGAACTCATTACTTGTTGGGCTGTAGGTAGTGGCCGCGCCCGCCCGCCGCGGCTCACGGCGTCAGCGGTGCCTTCGGTTGAACCGTCATCGAGGACGATAATTTCCAGGTCAGCCAAGCCCTGTTGATCTATCATTGAGGGAAAGCCGATGCCTTCGACATACCATTTTTCACAGGCGCAAAACAGTACAGACGGGTCATGATGATGAGGTTAATCGACTTCTTCCCGGTACGTACTTGGCAGCGCGCAGCCTTCCGCCGGGTTACGAAGGGTCTGATCTACTCGCAGATCTGGGAAGATCCGGTCATTGATCTGGAGGCACTTAGCATCGAATCACATCACCGATTGATGACCATCGGCTCGGGTGGCTGCAATGCACTTTCATACCTGATCGCCGATCCTGCGGAGGTAATAGTCGTCGATATCAATGCACCGCAAATTGCACTGAATCGTTTAAAGATTGCTGCAATGAAATTTCTTCCCGACTATAAATCCTTTTTCGACTTCTTCGGAGCCGCTAATGAAAGGTCTAACGTAAGGCTGTTTGACGATCACATATGCAGAAATTTGGATACGAATACGCGAACTTACTGGGTGAGGCGCGACGTGCGGGGGCGCCGCAGAATCGAGCAATTCGCCCGGGGGTTCTATCGACAAGGTCTTTCTGGCCATCTCATTTCGATGTGCCACATTTACTCACGAGCGCATGGAACCAATCTACGTGCGATGCTCAATGTGAAGGACATAAATGAGCAGCGCGATACCTATGCCAGGGAGGTGAAGCCGCTCTTTCATACGCGCACCTTTCGTACCCTGGCGATACTTCGCCCCGCACTCTTTGGGTTAGGCATACCACCGTTGCAGTATGAAACCTTGAAGGAAAGTCGCTCAATGCACCTGGTTCTTGAGGAGCGGGCTGAGCGGATGGTCTGTGATTTCGACCTCAAGGAGAATTACTTCGCCTGGCAGTTCTTCGACCGGGGGTACGCCACGGATGGAGGTGGCCCACTGCCCATTTACCTACAGCGTGAGCATTTTGCTGAGATTAGATCACGCATCGATCGCCTACACGTCAGGCATATCTCTTTCGTTGATCAGCTTCGCTCACTGCCAGATCAGTACCTAGATAGATATGTGCTGCTCGATTCTCAGGATTGGATGAACGATCAAAGCCTCACCGAACTGTGGACGGAACTGACCAGAACGGCTCGACCTGGCTCGCGGGTGATCTTCCGCACCGCCGGAACGGCCAGCGTCCTGCCCGGTCGTATTCCAGCGCACCTCCTTGAGCGTTGGTACTACGAGAAGGACACCTCTTTGGAGTTGCTAGCCCGTGATAGATCAGCCATCTACGGCGGCTTTCACCTATACGTACTCAAGGGCACCCATTGACCACACCATCTCACTCCTTCGATGCGCAACGGATGGATAAGCATTATCGGTATCAGCGATTCGTATACGACGTAACGAGGCGTTACTTCCTGCTTGGCAGGCGAGGCCTCATCGCCGATCTAAAACCAAATCCGGGCGAGAGCGTTTTGGAGCTTGGCTGCGGAACGGGTTGGAATCTGGTGCAGGTTGCGCGCCGGTACCCCCGAGCGGAAATCTTCGGTATTGATATTTCGAACTCAATGCTCAGCACCGCGAGCTCTTCGATTAGCCGCGCCGGTTTCGCTCAGCGCATCCACCTGGCGCCGGCCGATGCCACAACCTTTTCCGGCGTAGAGACCTTCGATAAATCGCATTTCGATCGGATCTTCATTTCTTTCGCGCTGTCAATGATCGGTAACTGGGAAGATGTAGTGGCCAGGAGCGTGCAGCAGCTGGCACCCGGGGGGAGCCTTCACATTGTTGACTTTGGGCCATGCGACAGGTTGCCGCCCGCCGCCCGGAGAGGCTTTTTCGCTTTTCTCCGGCATTATGAGGTGACCCCTCGAAGTGGCTTAATGGCTCTCTGCCAACGCCTGGCGCATGAGTACACGCTCGACCTGAAATTTGAGATTCTTCACCGCAGCTACGTCAACTACGCGGTCTTGACTCGCGGCTAGCGAATTTCGCTCGCACTCGTTGGCCGCCAAGTATTTTGCGAATCAGGTACTGCAAATTGTGCCATCAGCACTGGCCGCGCCCACCCGCCCACCGCGGCTGTCTAGGCTTGGGCTTATGACGCAGGCATCTGACGACAGCGCCACCCCAGGGGGCCCTGCTGACTCCGCTTCGAAAATCGCCTATCAGGGCGAGCCTGGGTCTAACTCCGATGCTGCCTGCCGCGTTGTCTATCCGGGGTTGGTTGCTGTGCCCTGCTCCACATTTGAGGACGTCTTCGCTGTTATGGCCGATGGTCAAGCCGACCTAGCGATGATTCCTGTCGAGAACTCCATCGCGGGCCGCGTTGCTGACATTCACCATCTACTTCCCGAATCAGACCTGCACATCATCGGTGAGTACTTCATGCCGATTCACTTCCAGCTCATGACAGTGCCCGGTGCCCGCATGGAGGACATCAAAGTTGTGCGCAGCCATGCCCATGCACTTGGCCAATGCCGACGACTCATACGCGAGCACAGCTGGCGCGCCATCGTCGCCGATGACACCGCCGGCGCCGCGCGCGAAGTGGCCGAAGCCGGTGACCCAAGTGTTGCGGCACTTGCACCGCGCCTGGCTGCTGATCTTTATGGGTTATCAATCTTGGCGACCGATGTCGAAGACGAGCACAACAACACCACGCGCTTTCTAACGCTGGCGCGCGAAACAAATGTGCCAGCGCCAGGTTCTGGCCCGGTAATAACTAGTTTCGTGTTCCGGGTGCGCAATGTGCCCGCGGCGCTCTACAAGGCGATGGGTGGTTTCGCAACCAACGGGGTCAACATGACTAAGTTGGAGAGTTATCAACTCGGCGGCAGCTTCTCGGCAACCCAGTTCTATGCCGATGTCGAAGGCCACCCCGAAGATAGGCCCCTCGCCTTGGCTTTTGAAGAACTTGCGTTCTACACCTCTTATGTGCGAGTCCTTGGCACCTATCCGGCTAGCTCATTTAGAGCGGACTATGAGGAACTGCCTAAATGATAGAAAACTCGCACATCTGCACCCGCAGGCCCGTAGTTACAGTTGCCATTGCCGCAGTAGCTGTCAGCCTGCTGCTCGCGGCGCCGCAGGCCAATGCCGCACCGCCAGCGAATCCGAGTCGTCAGGCAATCATCAATGCTGAGGTCGCCTGCATCACCGCCTATGCGGCAGACCCCGCTAATAACTACGTGAACTACGCACCGGCGATCGGTGCCCCAGAAGTCACCGATGCCGTTCATAGTGGGCTTCAACCCTGTGCAACATTTGCTGACGACAGCAGCGGCAAAACGAATATTCACCACGTTGGGCGCAAGTACCAGGTGGCGCAGTACCTTTCGCCCACGGTGTATCCGGGTCAAATTCAAATGATCGTTCAAGGTGGCCCAGATGCTGCCTTCCTGGTCGGTGGCGCACCCGGCACCCCGATCCCCGCTTACACCGGTGGCCCCTATGCGGCTCGCTTCAACCCGACCACCGGAGCCCAGCTTTGGCGCACCTCACTTCCCCTAGCACCAGGGCAATGGGTCGCTGCTCCGAGTGGTGCAGTCGTAAAAGGCGGTTGGGTTGTTGTGGTCATCGGACCCACCGTTTACAAGCTAAACCCCAAGACCGGTGCGATCGTTGCATCGGCTCAACAGCCCGTCTTTGCCGGCGCTGCTATTGACGCGAACTTTGATGGCTTCGCGGTAGCTCCGGATGCGAACGGGACGATCCTGCTGAAGAGCCAGAACCGATCAGCGGGTTGCACCATTCAAGGTAACCAGGCCATGTCAATGTGCGTCGCGCAGTTCGGCCCTCAACCGGTCACCACCGTCGTCGCAGTTGATCCGGTCACCTTAAAGAACATCGCGGCGATCGCACTGGACCAAGCTGTGATCGCCCGACCCACAGTAGTTTCGAATAAGGGTAAGACCGATATGTACCTCTCGGGCAGCGCTCAGGGAGTTCGAGTCACCTGGAACCCCAAGACCAAGACCTTGAACCAAGACTTGGCCTGGGCCCCGCCGTACCTGCTACCTGGGCAGAATCCCGGTGATGCGCCGGTGCCTGTTGGCGACTGGGTGGTCTTCAACAACAACGCGTTCCCGACGCAGGGCGTGCCGATCTGCGCTGTTGCTGTGCGGATGACCAATGCGGCAGATATCCACCGCTTATGCCCATGGGGAACGACCCTTCCCGCGGGAGTAACCAGTAATGCACCGGCGAGCTTCTCGTCGGATCCGCAGAAGAGCCTGATATTCATGCAGGATCTGCTCGTTGGGGGAGTCTTTGCTGTTCACCTTGATCAGGCATCAGGGGAGATGGTCGCGAAGTGGAGTCGCCCGGATTGGCGCACTTCGGATTACTTCACGGCCGTCGGGCCGGCTAGCCATCGAGTGTTGTCATCCCAATATATGAATCCAAATTTTAATGCAGGACAGTTGAGTACCAATTCATGGACCGAGGGTGTGCTGTGGGTTGATGAGGCGACCGGAAAGACTCTTGCCCAGTCGGCCTATAACGGCCCGACTCAATTGGCCTGGATGGTGTTGCCCTCGTATGCGGGTCGATTCTATTCGATGACCACAAATGGCACCATCAACATCTATGTACCGCAGGCATGCGCAACCAAAGGCAAGCCGCGCGTGCCAGCTCCGTCAATCACCACCTGTTCGACCGACTATGCGGCGCTGCCGCAGCCGATTGCATATCCGGCACCGAGGCCATAAATCACCGAGTGGGTAAAGGTGTTTGAGGCCATCGACTCAGCCAGCGCTGTTCGCGACAGCCATAGGCCAATGCCTGTCGGGAGGGGGTGCGATAACTGTTGGTCTAGGAAGAAAGGGCCTGAGAAGGGTCCAAACCTTAATACCAGTCTAGACAGATTCCGGCACTGGAACCGAAAGTCATTACGCTGAAGCGCTTTCGATAAGTGCGCCCGGAGGGACTCGAACCCCCAACCGACAGGATTTGCTCAATGCCTTCGGACGGAACCGCACGAAGCCGCCGAATCCTATGCACTGCAACGGGTTTTAGCCGGAAAGGTTCGCAAGAGTTCGCCACGGTTCAGGCCCGTTTGGGGAACCCGTTGCGGTCAGCGTTGCGGTCAGACGAAGGACCCTCTCGCCGCACTTATTAGTGACCAGAAGGTTATTCCTGCGTCCCAATCGCTCGCGATGAAGTTGGCAGTAACGTGCGACGTTGCTCAGCAGGTGACCGGTGAGACCCGGCCAGAAGTAGTTGCGCAGGTGTCCGCTTGGCTAGATGATGCCGGCCCAAAGGCAGTTGCTTGATATCAGCAGGCGATGGCACGGGCGATCAAAGATTTCATCGCTCCAGTCCGCCGGCCCGGTTAGGTCCGTTAGCGACTTTCGGTCACCGGGAGTTGTTTGGCGTTTTGCTATTGCCTTTTGCCGGGTTCGGTGTTCCCATTGGGTAGCGGCTTATCCTCGGGCCGCTACCCCTTCGGGAAGGACAATGAGATGCCCAGTATTGATATAGTTACCCCAGCAAGTTCAGCGCCATCTGATCGGCTCGCACTCGGTGTTAGTTGGGTGCGGCCCGGTGTGGCCGGTATCGGCGGCACCCTAAACCCCTCTCCTGCCTCGGCCTGCTACTCTGGCTGTGCATGTGCATGCTTTGAGGGTAATGAAGAGTAGCACCGTTCCCTACCACTAGGTGGGGTGTTTAAACCCTGTTGCTGGCCCCTGACCGCTGTTGGTTGGGGGCCAGTTGTTTGCGGTAGTGAACTCGAACACCCCAGGTGGTCTAAGTGCGGGCCAGGTCTCACTGGTAGCGGGGGTAATGGGGAAAGTGCCTGGCACCTTTCCTTGAAGCACCTTTCCTTGAAACAGTTCGGTGAAGATGTCGTATTGCCCAGGGGTTGGGGTGCGCGGAGATGACCGCCGGGTTTTGGTATTTGGTTTTCGGGCTGGTCCAAGGCCAGCGGGTAGGAGCTTTGATCCCCACCGCGGGCCTTTGGCGGGTTTGGGTTGAAAGCCGCCGCATAGCTTTCGTGAAGGTCGGACGGCATGTGCGGTTTCGCGAGTGCGACCTAGTAACTGTGATGCAAGCTTGGACGATCCAACCGGTCAATCGCTCCCGATGAAGTTGGCCGTAACGTGCGACGTTGCTCAGCAGGTGACCCGTGACAGTCGACCCGTGAGACCCGGCCAGAAGTTGTTGCGCAGGTGTCAGCTTGGCTAGATGATGCGGGCCCAAAGGCAGTTGCTTGATATCAGCAGGCGATGGCCGA
>JBIIOU010000108.1:0-6763 GCA_044336815.1 Candidatus Nanopelagicales bacterium
TAGTGCAACATCGCATCCGGCGAGGTAGTGGTTCAATTGACCGAGAGGATGCCCTAACCCAAACCGAAGGCGCTTCTGCTTTTGAGCTCGGGCAGAAAATCGCCGATGAAGAAATCGACTCTGGCGCGGATGTTTTGATCGCCGGCGACATGGGTATCGGCAACAGCACACCGGCCGCAGTTTTGATTGGGTTGCTCGCTTCCGCTGATGCTGCTGCCGTAACCGGCACTGGTACCGGCATCGATGACGCGACGTGGATGCGCAAGTGCGCTGCCGTACGTGATGCCATGCGGCGCGGGCGCCAATTCATGGGCGAACCCCGCAAGCTACTGCAAGTGGTGGCCGGAGCAGATATCGCAGCAATGTCAGGCTTCTTGCTGCAGGCTTCGATCCGTCGCACGCCGGTTATTCTCGATGGGGCTGTCACCACGGCGGCCGCCCTAGTCGCTGATCGAATTGACTACCGAGCCAAAAATTGGTGGATGGCTGGGCACTTGTCCGCTGAACCCGCGCACCAAATTGCCCTGAAGCGCCTTGACATGACGCCACTACTTGATTACCAAATGCGTCTTGGCGAAGGCACCGGAGCACTCCTTGCGTTGCCCATCGTGCAATCGTCAATCGCTTTACTTCAGGAAATGGCCACCCATGAAGAAGCAGGAGTCTCCGGGCGAATTGATCTAAGCCCGAGTTGACGGGAGCACAAACGGTGGCTTGGTGACGGTGAATTTGGATTCGCGGCCGCGCACATCGACCACCACTTCATCGCCGACATTTACGGCCGGATCAAGTAGCGCCAGTGCCACGCCTTGCTTCAGAGTCGGCGAGAAAGTGCCGCTAGTGACCTCACCAATAATTTCGCCCGTGAGGGACTCCCCCGAAACTCGGCGCACCTCCATGTGAGGGCGCGGGATCCCGCGATCGGTTGACAGCAGCCCGCGCAGCCTGCGCTTTGGACCGGCTGCGCGTTCGGCCACCAGCGCATCGCGACCGGCAAAAGCTAACTTCTCCCAGCCCACCGCCCACGCTAGCCCGGCTTGAACCGGTGAAATATCCAAACTTATGTCTTGCCCGTGTAATGGGTAGCCCATTTCTGTTCGCAGGGTGTCTCTAGCACCCAGGCCGGCGCGCACTACTCCGAACTCGCCGCGGCGCGCAAGGAGTGCATCCCAAAGTTCAACAAGCACCGAAACCGGCGCGACTAGTTCATAACCGTGTTCGCCGGTGTAACCGGTGCGGCAAACAATTACCGGCTCACCGCGAAACTTGGTTTCGGCCATGGTCATGTAGTCATGATCAGCCGGCATGCCCATTGAGTAAATCAATGCCTGACTGCCCGGGCCCTGGACCGCAATGATGCCGTGGTCATTGTGATGATCAACAACTTCAACCCCGGGCGGAGCCGCTGCCTGCAACACGGCAACAACATTTGCCGCATTTGACGCGTTCGGGACCATAAAAACTTCATCATCGGCCCAGCGGTAGACGATTAGATCGTCAATCACGCCACCTGGCTCGTCACAGAGCATGGTGTACTGAGCTTGGCCGGCACCAATTCGATCGAGGTCATTGGTCAATAAGCCGTTGAGGTACTCAACCGCTCCCCCACCGTGTATCCGAACTTTGCCCATATGCGAGACATCAAAAATACCCACGGAAGTGCGCACAGCGGTGTGCTCTGCCACCACCCCGGTGTATTCAATTGGCATATCCCAGCCCCCGAAATCTGCGGTCTTTGCGCCGGCGGCCACATGGCGCTCATATAAAGGGGTTTGCTTCAGCGGATTCACAGGTATGACCGTATCCCACTATTCTTGATTTTATGACTCTCACACTTGCTCAAACCTCGCCGACCTCTACCGCCTGCGACGCCATGGTTGTAGCGGTGCGACCAAATGGTCGCGGCCTGGTGGTTGCCGGCCATGGCTTGACGCCAACGCAAGCCAAGAAAATCACCGATGCGCTTACCGCGCTCGGTGCCACTGGTAAGTCCGGTGAAATCACCAAAGTTGGTGGGGTACCCGGATTCAAAGCACCTTTGGTCGTGGCACTGGGTCTTGGTGCGGTGAAAGATAAAGTCGATCTCGAGTCAATTCGGCGCGCAGGCGGTAACGCAATCCGCGCCTTGGCCGGTACCAAGAAAGTCGCCATCATTACCGACCCGGAGCCAGCACTACTGCAAGCAATGGCGACCGGCGCCCGCCTAGCGGCTTATGCATTCACCGCTTTCAAGTCCAAGCAGGAGCCGAAGTCTGCGCCCGCTTCGTCGATCGTGCTTATCGTGCCGGGGCCGATTACCGCCGACCAAAAACGTATTGTCGCTGAAGTAAATATCGTCGCCAACGCGGTTGACTTAACCCGTGATCTTGTCAACACCCCACCCAATGCCCTCCCCCCGACCGCCTTGGCCGCTGCGGCAAAGAAAGCGGTGGCTAATTTGCCGGTAACCGTCACGATCTGGGATGAGCGCGCACTAAAGCGCGATGGTTGCGGCGGAATCTTGGGCGTCGGCCAAGGCTCAGCCAACCCGCCGCGGCTGGTCAAGATGGTTTACGCACCACGCGGTGCCAAAGCCCACCTGGCCATCGTCGGCAAGGGCATTACTTTTGATACCGGTGGTATCTCAATTAAGCCGGCGAAGAATATGGACGAAATGAAGGGCGACATGGCTGGGGCCGCGTCGGTTATTTCAGCCATGCAAGCCATCGCAGCCCTTGGCCTCAAGGTGAAAGTCACCGGTTGGGTCCCGACCGCCGAAAACATGCCAAGTGGCACCGCACAGCGCCCGGGTGATGTCATCACTACTTACAACGGCACCACCGTTGAAGTTCTCAATACCGATGCCGAAGGCCGCCTCGTTCTCGCAGATGCACTTGCGATGGCTGCCGAGGAGAACCCCGCGTTGATCATTGACGTGGCAACTTTGACGGGCGCCCAGCGCATTGCCCTCGGGGCGCGTATTGCCGGCGTGATGTCAAATGATGATGACGCCCGGGCGCAGGTTTGTGCCGCGGCCGAATCTGGCGGTGAGGCAATGTGGCCGATGCCCCTGCCCGAGGACCTCCTGGCCACCTTGGACTCGGCGACAGCCGATATCGCCAATATCGGTGATGGCCTCGGCGGGATGCTCTCGGCCGGGGTTTTCCTGAATAAATTCATCCCCAGCGGCCAGCCTTGGGTGCATCTTGATATCGCCGGACCGGCTTTTAACGATAAGGGTCCTTATGGCTACACCCCAAAGGGCGGAACCGGGGCGGCGGTGCGCACCTTCGTGCAAGTCGCCAAGGGGCTTGCGGCAGGATAAGGGTTACAACAACGCAACCCATAGCCGATAGGAGTTCGACGTGCCCACTGCCGACCTGGTGATTCTTGGAGGCGGTAGCGGTGGTTACGCCTGCGCCCTTCGGGCGGCAGAACTGGGCATGTCGGTCATCTTGATCGACAAGGACAAACTAGGTGGCACCTGCCTGCACCGAGGCTGCATCCCGACCAAGGCCTTATTGCATGCGGCTGAAGTAGCCGATAGCGCCAAGGAGAGCGAAGCTTTTGGGGTCCGAGCGATATTCGAGGGCATAGACATGCCGAAGGTCAACGAATATCGCGATGGCGTCGTGGGCCGCCTTTATAAGGGCCTACAAGGACTAATAAAGAGTCGCAACGTGACCCTCGTTGAAGGCGCCGGCCGCTTGGTCGCGCCCAACACGGTCGAGGTTAACGGCGAGAAATACGTCGGCAAGAACGTGGTTCTTGCAACCGGATCGTATGCGCGAACTTTGCCGGGCCTTGAAATCACCGGGCGCATCATGACCTCTGACCAAGCCTTGAATCTTGATTACGTACCCGAGCGCGTCATCGTTTTGGGCGGGGGCGTTATCGGTGTTGAATTTGCCAGCGTCTGGCGCTCCTTCGGCTCTGAAGTCACCATCGTTGAAGGCCTACCGAACCTGGTGCCTAATGAGGACGAGGCCTGCTCGAAAGCCCTTGAGCGCGCTTTCCGTAAGCGCGGCATTAACTTTTCGACCGGGATTAAGTTCGCATCGGCAACCCAAGACGATGCCGGTGTACATGTCACTCTCGAGAATGGCACCACCCTTGATGCAGATCTCCTGCTAGTTGCCGTTGGCCGTGGGCCAAATGCATCGGACATGGGATTTGCGGAGCAAGGCATTGCGATGGAGCGTGGCTGGGTTCTTGTTGATGATCGCCTGCGCACCAACGTGGCTGGTGTCTATGCGGCCGGTGACATCACCCCTGGCCTGCAGCTCGCCCACCGCGGCTTCCAGCATGGCATCTTTATCGCTGAGGAGATCGGCGGGTTGAACCCGATTGTGATAGCCGATGTCAACATCCCTCGCGTCACCTACTGCGAACCTGAGGTTGCCAGTGTTGGCCTCACCGAAGTAGAAGCCCGCGCAAAGTACGGTGATCAAACCAAGGTCTTTGAATACAACCTCGGCGGCAATGGCAAAAGCCAGATCCTTGGCACCGCCGGGTTCATCAAGCTCGTTAGCGTCATCGATGGCCCTGTTGTTGGGGTTCACATGGTTGGTTCGCGGATGGGCGAGCAAATTGGTGAGGCGCAATTAATCGTGAACTGGGAAGCCCACCCCGAGGATGTTGCAACGCTGATCCACGCCCACCCAACCCAAAACGAGGCCATGGGCGAAGCCCATCTGGCTTTAGCTGGCAAGCCACTGCATTCCCACGCTTAAGACCGACAGGAGACCTACCACTATGACTGTCTCAGTCACTATGCCGCAGCTCGGCGAGAGCGTGACAGAGGGCACCGTCACGCGTTGGTTGAAGCAAGTTGGCGACACCGTCGCGGCTGATGAGCCATTGCTTGAGGTTTCCACCGACAAAGTCGATACCGAAATTCCATCCCCTGCAGCCGGTGTCCTTCTTGCGATTCGCGCTCAGGAGGACGAAACCGTTCTCGTCGGTGCAGAACTAGCAGTCATCGGTGCGGCCGGTGACGCACCAGCAGCGGTTCCAGGTGAGGCACCCAGCGCTCCTGCGGCTAGTGAGCCCGCATCAGCACAGTTGCCACCCGCAGCTTCGGCCGTACCGACGCCGGCTCCAAATAGCGCCCAAGGCGCAACCGAAATCAGCATCACCTTGCCCGCCCTCGGCGAAAGTGTCACCGAAGGCACCGTCACCCGCTGGTTAAAGCAGGTAGGTGATCAAGTTACGGCCGATGAGCCGATCTTGGAGATCTCCACCGACAAAGTCGATACCGAGATCCCGTCACCTGCCAGTGGCACTTTGGTCGCGATTACCGCCGGTGAAGATCAAACCGTTGCCGTGGGTAGTGAACTAGGTCGTATTGCTACCGGTGCCAGTGCTCCGGTAGCGGCAGCACCTGCTGCCCCAGTACCGGTTGCAGTAGCAGTAGCACCTGCTGCCCCAGCGCCCGTTGCCGCAGCAGAGCTATCCGATGCGTATGTAACCCCACTCGTTCGCCGCCTCGCCGCCCAAAACAACATTGACTTGACCACCTTGACCGGCACCGGTGTCGGCGGGCGCATCCGCAAACAAGATGTGCTCGATGCCGCGCACTTCAAAGTTGCTCAGGTCGTAGCGGCGCCAGCAGCGGCAGTTTCCGCGACACCTACAAACGCAGCCACCCCACCGGCATCACCACTTCGCGGCCGCACCGAAAAAATGCCGAGGCTACGAAAGGTAATTGCCGAACGCCTTGTTGAATCCCTCCAGACATCGGCTCAGTTAACAACCGTTATTGAAGTAGATGTCAGCCGCATTGCCAGCCTTCGCAATCAAGTTAAGAGTGAGTTCGAAGCCCGCGAAGGCGTCAAACTCTCGTTCCTGCCGTTCTTCTGCAAAGCAGCGGTTGAGGCCCTAAAGCAATTCCCGCAGGTTAACGCCTCGATCGATATGACCGAAGGCACCATCACCTACCACGATTCGGAGAACCTCGGTATCGCGGTCGATACTGAGCGCGGTCTCCTCGTGCCGGTTATCCAGGGGGCAGGTGACCTAAACATCGCCGGGCTCGCGCGCCACATCGCAGATGTCGCTGAGCGCACCCGCACCAACAAAGTCAGCCCTGATGAGCTCAGCGGCGGCACCTTCACGGTAACCAATACCGGTAGCCGCGGCGCCCTTTTTGATACCCCGATCATCAACCTGCCTCAGGTCGCGATCCTTGGCACCGGGGCCGTCGTCAAGCGGCCGATTGTTGTCACCGATGCGACCGGTCAAGATGTCATCGCAATCCGGTCGATGGTTTACCTAGCACTCTCCTACGATCACCGGATTATCGATGGGGCTGACGCTGCACGCTTCCTTGGCACAATGCGCCAGCGACTCGAAGAAGCATCATTCGAGGCTGAACTAGGGCTCTAGCGCTCTTAAGCCTCGTCAAGTAAGCATCGTCAAGGGGCCTAGAATCGATAGCTAGAAGGCGCGAACCGGTCTCCCGAATATGTTGGCGTTTAGACCAGTTTTGGTGAAGGTCATCCAACCTCCGGACGAGCCGGCCAGTTCATGGGCCAAAGTGGCGCTGGCTTCCTCCGAAGCCATGTAACCTCTGGTGGAGGAGAAGGCGTATTACACGGGGAGACTTGCCCTCGGCGCAAGATGGTCACTGGAATCTTCTGGCTCGCAATCATCGCGGCTGCAGGTATTCGTCCCTTTGAGCTAGCACCGTTATCAGGATTACGTGATGTAGAACCTAAAAAGACCGGATCGGACGAACCCGAATCAGGTAGGACTTATCGTCATAGTATGGATTTAGGCCGTC
>JBIIOU010000107.1:0-6763 GCA_044336815.1 Candidatus Nanopelagicales bacterium
ATCGCCGATGGCATCGTGCGCCGCATCCACTCCAGTGCCACCATAAACTTGGCCCCTTCCACATCGGCCCAAAACTACTTACAGGGCCTCGGAATCAAACAACCTATGTTATGGGGCCGCGGAGTTGACCATGAAGTGTTCAACCCAGAACATCGATCTGAGGCCTTACGGAGTTCATGGCAAGTCGACAACAAGATAGTTGTTGGCTACTGCGGGCGGCTAGCACCTGAAAAAGGCATCGGCATGATGAAGTACCTCCAAGCCGACTCGCGGGTCAAACTGGTCATCATCGGCGATGGACCTGATCGCAACAATCTCGAAAGTCTCCTGCCCAACGCGATATTTACCGGGCGCCTAACCGGGCATGAACTTGGTTCTGCGATGGCATCACTTGACGTACTCGTCGCACCGGGTGAACTTGAAACCTTTTGCCAGGTTATTCAAGAGGGCATGGCCGCTGGCACCCCGGTGATTGCGCCGGCAATTGGTGGCCCATTAGATCTAATCAGTCACGAAGTCAACGGACTCCTATACCCGCCCGGTGATGCTGCTGAAATGGTGCGGCAGGTCGATCGACTCGTAGCAGATGCAGACTTACGAAAAGAAATCAGCGGCGTAGCGCATGATCGTGTGCAATCTCGGACTTGGTCCGCCCTCGGCCGTGAACTAGTCGGGCACTACCGATCAACTAGCCGCGGACTGCGACTACCCGCGGCAGCTTGATGTTTAAGACGGTTGTCGGCCTGGGAGATAGCGTTGCATTCGGCATCGGCGACAACGGCGTCAACTTCAGCGGCCCTGGCTGGTTAGGCCGAAGCGCACATGCGTTGCGCGTACCTAAGCACTTGAACCTTTCCTTCCCCGGTGCCAGATCAAAGGATCTAGCCCGGGTGCAGATACCAGCGGCAGAGTGCCTCAGGCCCGACCTAGCCCTGATCTCAATCGGCGGAAATGACATGCTGCGCTCGCGTTTTGACCCACCGACCTTCGCCCGTGACATCCGTGAGTCGATCAATCGACTCCGGCGGGTAGGCACCAAAGTGTTCTTGATAGAAATTCCCGATCCCCGGCGCTCAACGGTCTACCCCAGCATCGTGGGTAAGGCTTTTCACCAGCGCGCCTCGACCATCAATTCGGCCCTACGTTGGGCAGCAGGTGAAGAGGGGGCCACGGTCATAGATCTGTGGTCGGTTGATTCGATTTACGAGCGCGATTTCTGGCATGTTGATCGCATCCATCCGTCACCGCGCGGATATCAGTTCCTGACCGATCGCACTGTCGAACTCCTTGGCGCCCGCCCCTGTGCCGGTATCCCCAGCATCAGCGCAAAACAACCGAACCGCTGGTGGTGGCTCTTAGCTAATGCCTCGCCTTGGGTGCTGAAGCGATCCTTTGACCTATTTCCGGGTCTAGCCATCCTTATTGCAAAAGGTCTATGCGGTGGCAGATCGAGCAAAAACTCGCTTGTGGCTCCCCCATCTGGACTCGAACCAGAAACCCTTCGATTAACAGTCGAATGCTCTGCCAATTGAGCTATGGGGGAATACGCAACCTTGGCAATGGTGCCCGTGAAGGATAGCAAGGTGTGCTCGGCCTCGAATATTCCCCCATGGCGGTTACCCATTCACTGCTAATATTTGTGGCCAAGGGAGTCAAATGAGCCAGATGCACGCCGAGGATGACAGCGTCCTTACGCGTGCCCAAAAACCAGCCGTTTCTGCTGGGGATCTGGCCAGCTCAGTGGTTGGTCCATCCGATACTGCCAGCTCTTCGATAAGGCCGCGCACCACGCCACTGAGCGAGGATGAAGCCAAAGCGCACATGGAGGCTTTTCGAGCCAAACGTGCCGCCGGCAAGCCAGCTGTGGGCACGCAAATGCAAAATGGAGTCTCGCGCCCAGGCGAAGCCATGATTGAGCGGGCTCAATTTGCCACCGGCTCCACCACCGCCTCAAATATTGGCAAAACATTCGCCGACGTCGGTGAAAAGGGCTTCGAGGCCAACACCTCATCTGTTGCAAGTTCAGTCCATAAGCAACTGGCCACCGCCACTGGTTTTAATGCTCAGGAACTGACCAACCATGCCGCAAATGCCGCCCGCATAGGTGGAGCGCTCGCATTGCGAAATGACCCTAAGCGCCAAGCGGCAGCGGAGGAGGCCAGGGAGCGCGACATAAACCGTAGTGACGAAATGGATTCAGCGGTCGGCTCCTGGAAAGACTCCCACGCCGACGGCGCACCTGAACAAAGCGCCGATGAAAAGAAGACCAAGGCACGCGCTGCTCTGGGTAGCACATTCCGTAAAGTCAGCGCAAATCTTCGCCTGAGTGCAGCCGACAAGGCCATCGGTAACCAGGGCGTTGACGAGTGGAAAATGAAACATACGGTTGGCGAGGAAGCCCCCGAACGTTATTCGGCTGGCGATGTCATCTCAAAAGATGACCGTGAACAAGGCAGCACTTACGGCAGTGCCAAAAGATTGGCTCAGGGAGCCGTTTCATCCCTCGTCGGTGGGACTTCAACTTTGGGTGACACCACTAAATTGAGTGACGAAGAAAAGGCCCAAATCGCAAAGACCAAGGAGCGCACCGGAGCGGTTCATGAGGCCCGGGAAGAACGCAACGAGAATCGGGAGGTAACCGGCTCAATCGGTGGAACCATGAAGCGAGCCGGAGCCGCTGCCATCTCTTCCTTGGTCGGTGGTACCCAATCCTTGAGCACCGTGGCGAAATTGACCGATGAGGAAAAAGCCAAGATTGCTGACACCAAAGTAGAAACTAAGGAAGTTAGAGAGGCGGCTCAGGCCCGTTCAGATTCGCGGCCAAAAGGTTCGATACTCGCTCAGGCAGGTAACTTCCTTGGCTCCCTAGGCCCTTCATCGACCCGAGCGCTTGGCGATACAAGGGAGTACGACGACGAGACCCAAGGCAAGGTCGACGCGACGAAAGCCGAAGCACAGAAAATTCACGACGCCGCCAAAGCCCGTGGTGGTTTTATTACTAAATACACAACCGAAGAAAAAAGGCAGCTTGCCGAAATTCGCGATAGGCGCAAGCAGGTAAAGAGCGTTGCCGCCGGAGGGTTAACGAAAGAGGAACAAGAGAGAGTCGACGCTGCAAGATCTGCGCGCAAAGAGGTGTACCAAGTTGCCGCTGGGGGTAACACTAATGCGGAGACAAAAGAGCTCGAGTCCGCTCGTTCAGATCGCAAAAAGGTAAAGGACGACGCACGCAACGAGGCTGACTACATGGACCGCCACGACGGCCAGACGGTGAGCAAGTTTGGCCGTGCCGGTGGAATCAATAGCTCGGATTCAGTAACCGCCGAAGAGATGGAAACTACGATTGGTGGCGCTGCCGCCCAAGGTTTGCGAACTGGAGGGCAGGCGATTGGCACCACCGGCCGCGTCATCGGCGGGCGATCCAAGGACGCAGACGCAGCCATCCGAAAAGGTAATCTCGCTGAAGCGGGCGCTATAACCGCAAGTGGGGTGACTAGCCAGGTCGGAAGCATCGTTGCCACCACCATGGGCGTGCCGGGTGTTGGCACCGCGGTAAAAGCCGCCGGTCAAATCGTCAGCGGCACCGGCGGGATGGCCGAGGCCGTCGGCGACCACTTTGCACAGGGACAAGATCAACGCGACCGAACCAGGGGTGTGCATGATGGTTCCCGCCGCGACGCAACCAGGGGCCAAGCCGTTAACTGGACCGGAAGCGCTAAGGACCAAGATAAAGCGCCAATCGTGAACTTCAAAGAGGCCGCGAGTTTAACGAAGGCAGGCCTTGACGAATCCGGCATCACAGATATGGCGACCGACCATGCCAAGGATTTTGCGCGCGAAACCCTGCCCGCCGCGGTTGCTGAACACGTCGTACCAGCAGAAGAGCCAGCACCAGAACCAGAGGAACCTAAAGTTGATGCGTCTGGTGCCTACGACGGTGAAGCGCGTGAGAGTCCGAAAGCACTTAAAACTCCTGACGCCCCGATCTCTGGAGGTATCCCAGGGCCGGGGCCAACCCCTGCGCCTGATCCCCGAGCCAACCATCTGGCAGCCATCCGGGCCAAGGGCAGCGAATCGACGTCGCTCCAAGCCGACAAGGTGCACCGCGCAACTACCCCTGTTGCCGACGTCACCAAGAAGGAGTACAACACCTGGGGTAGTCGGCTACGCAGGTTCGGCCGCAACACGATGTTGGGCGTGAAAAAGGGGTGGAAGCGTTTCAAGGGTTTCTTCGGAGGCGGTGGCTAAATACCTAATGACTCGCGCAATTGCGACAATTCGTTTGCCGCTCGAGTGATTAGCGCGGGATCTTTCGGGTCAAGTCCTGCTTCAAAAACCACCGCCCACCATATTTCGTCAGCATCACTGTTGCGCCGCGCCACCAGCATGGCGGCGGCCCCATCGCCCAGATCGGCCCGCTCGCTGACAATGACGCTGTCGGTAACCCGGTCATGAATCGCCGCGGGCAGATCGGTCGCCCGCCCAAGTTCAACTACCCGTTCGCCAACAACTTGGCCGGTTTTATCGATCAAGGTCAAAGTTAGAATTGGCTCAGCCCATATTGCCTTGGATAGCGCATCCCAGCGGATGCGCTCTTTGGTGGATTGCAAATACAGCGCCCGATTAGTAGCAACAACTAGCAGTTCATCCACCGAACTTTCATTGCCGTGCGCCATTACTTTCTCTGCCCGTGAAATGCCAAGATCAGCTTTCGACGCCTTCGAAAGTCGAGATGTTGAGAACCGCCTCATCCGTTGCCCGTTATCACGTTATCTCCAAGAGTGCCACGGCGAAGGGAGCGCCGGTACTCTTCGAGTGCAAGTAGCTCAGCAAAGACCTGTTGATGCTCGGTGGCTTGCTCGACCGGATCAGTTCGCTGCAATTGACCTTTGACCTCTTCTACGCGACGTGACGCATCAAGTTCTAGTAGGCGAGCAACGACACTCGCTGCATAATGCGCGTCGTAGCCTGACTGCGCGGGCAGCGGCTCGACGGATAGCTCACGTACGATGCGGCGGTCTTCATCATCGGCGCAAACCTCTAGTACCGAATCTATCCAAAGTAGTCCCGCGAGCTCCTTGGTTGGCCCACCGGCTTTCATGATTGCGGCATGCACTCCTTGAGCACTTGCGTGCGTATACGCCGAGGCTTCGACACTTTCGTACCAATCAGCCACCGCAGCAGGCTGCTGGAGCACGCATTTGAGAGCTTCGCGCTCTACGACGAGACCAGGATCACGCGGGCTACCTGCCGGCCCGGGGCGAGTTGCTCCTGGTGCAGTTCGGCCACTTTGCTGGACCGCCTTGGTCACACTTTCAACATCAAGGCCCAGCCAACCTGCCAACATGCGGCTGTATTCGGGGCGAAGTGCAGTATCGCGAATTTTTGCCACTACCGGAGCTGCCTCCTTCAGCGCAGAGATCCGGCCCTCAGCATTGTTTAGGTCATATCCGGTGAGGATAGATTTAATCGCGAATTGGAAGAGGGGCACCCGAGATTCGACAAGAGCCCTGATTGCGGCGTCGCCCTGCGCCAATCGCAAATCACACGGGTCCATTCCCGACCCTTCAACTGCTACAAAGGTTTGGGTGACGAATCGCTGATCCTCTTCAAAAGCTCGAAGGGCCGCCTTTTGCCCCGCAGCGTCGCCGTCGAAGGTGAAGACAACTTCACCGCGCATCTGATCGTCGTCCATCAAAAGACGCCGCAAGATCTTGATGTGTTCGCCGCCGAATGCGGTGCCGCACGTTGCGACCGCGGTCGTGACACCAGCTAGATGGCAGGCCATCACATCGGTATAGCCCTCAACAATGACCGCCTGCTGGCTCTTGGAAATATCCTTGCGGGCCAGGTCGATGCCGTAGAGCACCTGGCTCTTCTTATATAAAGGTGACTCAGGAGTGTTCAAGTACTTGGGGCCTTCGTCGTCATCAAAGAGCTTGCGGGCACCGAACCCGATAACTTCACCGCCCAGGTCGCGGATCGGCCAAACGAGGCGCCCACGAAACCGGTCGTAAATCCCGCGGTTACCTTGGCTCACCAAACCACCAGCCATCAGCTCTTGATCAACAAAACCCTTACCGCGCAAGTGAGAAGTCAGTGAGTCCCATGACTTGGGCGCGAACCCAACTCCGAAGTGCTTAGCCGCATCGGCGTCAAACCCTCGCTCGGTCAAAAAAGTGCGGCCGATTTGCGCATCAGGGGTGAGCAACTGCTCCACGTAAAACGCAGCAGCAAGTTTATGGGCTTCAATCAATCTCGTGCGCTGACCTTGCTGCTTGTTGATCGCGGCGCCACCTTCGACATACCGCAGCTCAACCCCGGTCTTGACCGCGAGCTTCTCGACAACTTCAGCGAAACTTAGGTGATCGATTTTCTGGACGAAGGAGAGCACATCACCACCCTCCCCACACCCGAAGCAGTACCACATGCCGCGGCTAGGGGTGACGTGAAAACTGGGGCTGCGCTCGTCGTGGAATGGGCACAAACCTTTGAGCGAGCCCCCGCCCGCCGCCTTCAAAGTGACGTATTCGCGGACAATATCGTCGATTTTGGCCCGCTCGCGGACGAGCGCCACATCATCGTCGCGAATCCTCCCGGCCATGCCTCGAGTCTAAGTGCGGTTGAATATCCCCATGACCGCGACCGGGGATGAATCAGGGTTGGATGTCGCCCAGCTGCGCCAACTGACTCCTGGATGCCTGCTGGTAAATCACCTCAACAACGCGGGGTGCGCCCTGCCCCCACGCATAGTCACCGACAC
>JBIIOU010000011.1:0-25351 GCA_044336815.1 Candidatus Nanopelagicales bacterium
AGTTGACGTTGACGAAACCCCAATCGCGACTTGCAGCCACCTCAGTGCAAAGCCGATTGACATCGTCATAGTTACCGTCAACCGCTACTAGCGTGCCTCCGTAAACGGCGGTCGTGACTATCTTTCCAGCCTCCAGATCAGAAGGCACAAAAACCACAGACTCGAGACCAGCCCGAGCCGCCGCGGCCGCAACAGCGTTGGCAAGGTTGCCGGTCGAAGCACAGGCAATCGTTGTATAACCCAGGCGCCTGGCATTTTCCAAAGCAACCGCAACCACTCGATCTTTAAATGAGTGGGTGGGGTTTCCCGAGTCATCCTTTACCCAAACCCTGCGGGCTCCCAGGGCGTTCGCAAGATTGTCGGCGCGTACCAGCTTCGTCAAGCCAGGCTGCAAGCCGGGGCGATCATGTGCCCCCGGCTCCACCGGTAACAGAGCTTCGTAGCGCCACATTGAAGCTGGCCCATTAGTAATTTGGGCACGAGTAACCGCCACCGCGTCATACGCAACTTCAAGGGGACCAAAACAATCGAAGCAGGCGTAACTCGCATCCAGCGGGTAGAGGGTTCCGCACTCGCGGCATTTAAGGGCATGGGCTCCCCCTAAAAGTGACGCGCCGGGGAGAACGGGTAGTGAAGTAACAGTCATGGCGAGGCCTCTCTTTGCTCATCTGCCCTGGTTATCAGGTCGGAGTTGGCACCGAATTCCGATTGGCCTCGCGAACGAGAATTATCGAATAGGTTGCCGGGGCTTCAACGGGCCGTTTCCCTCTGCCCCTCTTGATGAGGTATTTAGTTGTGGCCGAACTTAATCACACCGAGCCCAGCCATGGCAAATGCGGGTCGATCTCACCCGGTCGCCAACGGGTTTGAGTCAGGGAACGCGAGGTATTCGCACCCCAGCGGTTAGCAGTCGCCCAACGCACTCGCCATACACCTGGTCGATCAACTCGGCCGTATTGCTATCGAATTGGGTACGCCAGCGCCCGCCGTGGGCCCCCTGCTCGGTGACATTTAGGTCGAACCAAGTAACCATGTCAGGATCTACAGGGATCTCCAAAAAGTCACAAAGTTGTTGCAAAGTTTCGGTGCGCTCACCGGAAACCAAGTCGACTAGATCTACGACGAACACCCGGCTCGGGCGACTGCCGAGCATCGCCTTATGCATTTTTAGCATGCGACGTTCCCATTGGGCTAATGCCTCGAAAACATCGCTGGGCCCAAAGGTTTGCTGCACGAATGACGCCGCCACATCTCGGCCATCCCGAATAACGCCAATGACTTTGGACTGTGGGTAAATCAATTCGAGACGATCAGCAACTCGGGCATTGGCCGGAGTTGTGTCTATCCATCGGAATCCCATTGGGGCAACATCAATCATGATCGACATAACAAGTCTTTGCGTTGCCTCGATTGGGTCGGCGTCCACGGTCTCGAGATAAACATTGCTCAAAAACTCGAGTCGATCGGCTGAGATCGAGGTGTGCAATCCAACATCGGTGGCGCGTTGATACCAGCGATTTTTAAGTCGTTCGGCAGCAAGCTCAGCGGCCTCGCGAGCATTGGTCGAGCCGGGTTTTCTGATCGCCACCGATAAGGCGTCCGCAAAGCCATCATTGCCCGCAATGAAACGAACTTCCATAGGGCGAGTGAGTACCAAATCACGATGGTGATCTAGCAGGTGCCCGACAACTGTTGAGCCACTACGCCCGGTGCCGCCGACGAGTATCGGATTAATACAGTCGCGGCGAGATTCAGGCATCTTTCACCCTGACTTAGAGGTAAAGACCGGTGCCAGCGGTGCTATGCCGATCAGCTGCCACCGCATGGATATCGCGTTCACGAAGTAACACGTAATCAATGCCCTGTAATTCGATCTCACCGCGATCTTCTGGCTCGAAAAGTACGCGATCACCAATTTCGACAGTTCGAACATTGGGACCAATCGCTACGACTCGAGCCCATGAAAGTCGGCGCCCCACCTGTGCGGTTGCCGGTATCACGATTCCGCCGGTTGACCGGCGCTCACCATCTTCGCCGCCTTGGCGAACTAGTACCCGGTCATGTAAAAGCTTGATAGGTACCGAACCATCGGCATTAGGTCGGGTATTTGGGAGAGTGTCATTTGAAGTCATGAGTGATGATCAGCCGCGTCGGCTCCGGGCGATTTTCAAAATTACGATGCCAGCGACTACCGCGCCAACGACCGCCACCCGCTCGGGGCGAATGCCGCCGAACTCATCGGTGAACCAGCCGGTGATAGCGCGGCCACCGCGACGGACCATCGCCCCCGCAGTCATCTCACCTTTAAGGGTTGAGATCGTTGACACTAGTTCTTGACGGGCCGCAGCGATCTCAGCCTGGAGGTCGGCGGTGGTGGGAGGAGTGGTCTCAGACACGGCTTTAGCCTACGCCGCAGGCCACCGAGCAGGTTATGCGGGCACGTTTCGCGGATCAAACCCAAAGGGTAATTCGAGCCGATTGGCACGCATCAACGGGTCGTTGAGCAAGATGTCGCGGGTCGGGCCATCGGCAACCACCACCCCTTCGGAGAGCACCACCGAGCGTGGGCACAATTCAAGGGCGTAGGGCAGATCATGGGTGACCATGAATAACGTGATGTCGAGGCTACGCAAAATATCGGCTAATTCACGCCGGCTTGCTGGATCGAGATTACTGGATGGTTCATCAAGTACCAATATCTCCGGATGCATCGCTAGGACGGTCGCAACAGCTACGCGGCGGCGCTGCCCGAACGACAAATGGTGCGGAGGCCTGTCGGCGTATTCACTCATGGCAACTTGCGCGAGCGCCTCGTCAACTCTGGCATCCAAATCCGAGCCACTCAAACCCATATTTGCCGGCCCGAATGCCACATCATCACGGACCGTGGGCATAAATAGTTGATCATCAGGGTCTTGAAAGACCACGCCAACACGTCGGCGAATTTCAGCGAAGTTCTGCTTTTCGACGGGTAACCCGGCGACTTCTACTATGCCTTCACCGCCGCTAAGAAGGCCATTTAAATGTAAAACCAAGGTGGTCTTGCCTGCCCCATTTGGGCCAAGTAGCGCAACGCGCTCACCTTTGGCGATTTCAAGATTCACCCCAAAAAGTGCCTGGTAGCCATCCGGATAAGCAAATGCCAGACCCGAAATTCGAAGGCTTGGTGTCATCGTCCTATCCATATCGCAGTAAGGGCAATCAGTAGGCCGACTGCCGGTAACGACATTGCCGCGACCCAATCGGTAGCTGTTGTTGTCACAGCTACTAATTGTGGCAGTCTGCCGGTGTAACCGCGACTCAGCATTGCGAGGTGCACCCGCTCACCGCGCTCATAGGACCGGATAAACAATGCTCCACCTGATTGCGCGATGATCGGCCATGATTTGATGCCGGTAGCAGTGAACCCCCGTGACTCACGAGCCAACTTCATTCGCTTCATTTCATCAGCTACTACGTGTGTGTATCGCAACATGAAACTGGCGATCTGAACCAGGAGCTCGGGCACTTTAAGTCGTTCTAAACCCATCAGGAGATCACGCGCCGGGGTGGTGGCAGCCAGCAGAATCGAACTAACAACTCCGAGGGTGCCTTTAATCAAAATCCCCCACCCGGCGAGCAGCCCGGCCTGCGAGAGGCTCAATCCCCAGACTTCAACGGTTGGACCGGTACCGAAAAAAGGCATCAGGAGCGCGAAGAAGATGAAGGGGACTTCAACCAGCATTCGGGGCAAGATGACCCGTGCCGGGATTTTTGCAACGGCTGCGACACAGACCAATATCAACGCGAATAACCCGAAGGCCCAAAACTGATTGGGTGGAGTCATGATCACCGTGAAGATAAACAACACCATCGCAACAGTTTTAACTTCGGCCGGCAGCCGGTGGATCGCGGAATGCCGATGGACGAATAGTCGCTCACCTACATCGTGGCCATGCGTATGTGGACTAGGCACTGACCTAACCAGAGTCTTGCTTGGATGCCTTTGATTTATTGCTGCGACCGAGCAACCAAAACATCCCGAAGCCGATGATGGCAATTACCAGAACGCCCAGAACTCCAGCGAGGCCGCCCGATAAGCGAGCTGACTCAACTCCGGCAATGCCGTAGCCGGCTGTTGGCAGGTTGGCGGCCGCCGAATCTTGTGCATTGGCTAAGAAACCTTGGTCTCCGGCAACTTTCTCTAAACCATCCGGTGCGCTGCTCGCGTAATAGCTCACGTAGCCGGCGAGAAAGAGTGAGAGAACTAGACCAACGCCAACAACAACCCAAGTACTTCGCTTCGACATATCAGGATCCGTTAGCCGGCGTCGAGACCGAAGGAGTCTTAACCAGCAACTTCTTTGGCAAGCGGTCGTGGACCCCGTACACAAGATCTGGGCGCACCAAGAACACCGCGCCTACCGTCAAGGCCGTAATTAGGCCTTCACCGAGCCCGATCAAAATGTGCACACCCACCATCACAACAGTGACAGTGTTGATCGGGATAGTGCCAGTACCCCCGATCGCGTACTCCAACGCAAATGCCAATGCGGACATCGGAACGGAAACCAAACCAGCCACGAAGGCTGCGGCCATCACCTTCGGCCTCGAAACCCCAATGATCTTGACTACCCAGCGGAAGGCAAACCAGCCGACCACCGCGGTGACCAGACCCATGTTGATGATGTTCAACCCGATTGCGCTCAACCCTCCATCGGCGAACAACAGGGCTTGAACCAAGATGACCACGCTCACCGCTAAAGCTCCGGCGTACGGGCCGATCAAGATCACCGCAAGTGCACCGCCCAATAGGTGGCCACTGGTACCGGCCGCCACCGGGAAGTTCAGCATCTGCATCGCGAAGATAAAGACTGCCACCAGCCCGGCTAACGGGGCAGTTTTCTCATCCAGCTGCCGGCGGGCACCATTTAGGCAGAAAGCCAGGCCAACCACGGCAATTACCCCAGCTACGGCACTGGTGGGGGCATTGATGAAGCCATCGGGGATATGCATGGTGTGAACCTGCATCGCCTGGATCTGCATTTGCACCCCTAACGGACATAAAGTTTCCACGGCCCTTGGCCTTAATCACATTCTATGTCAGGTGCAAAAGACTCGCAACTAGAGACTGCGTGGCCCTGAATGCGCGCGTTTTGGTCGTGAAATCGTCAAAAAACCCGGGTTTCACGACCAAAACGCGCGCACTCAATTGGAACTGTCGGCCCTAGCCCCGGTGGCCTGAAGTCGTGACCCCTAAACTCGTGTCTTGTAGACAGCACACTTCGCGGGAGTGGTGGAATGGCAGACACGCGGCGCTTAGGACGCCGTGCCCAAAAGGCGTGCGGGTTCAAATCCCGCCTTCCGCACTAAGTTCAGGGGCTGATCGAGAAAACCTCGGACCAATGATCGACTTGTGGTGCTCCGGCGAAGAACGGCCCGATCAATTCGCGCCATCTAACGAAGCTCTCCGACTCCCTGAACCCAATCATGTGATCCTCAAGGGTCTCCCACCCAATTAGCAGCACATAAGAATCCGAGCGCTCGACCCCGTGGCGTAATTCGAAATTTACGAAACCGCTGGCCGGACGGAGAACTGTGTCGACCGCCTCGGCTACTGCTGCTTCGAAATCTGCGTGCGTGCCGGGCAAAATATCAATTAGCGCGATTTCCAGAATCATGTTGCTCAGGATAGTAACTGAGAGAGAGTCGGCGCTAGGGCCGCGATTGCGCGGCCGCGGTGGCTGATTGCATCCTTGCTGGCTGAATCCATCTCAGCGGTAGTAATCGAGTAGCCATCTGCAACAAAAATTGGGTCATACCCGAACCCGTTGGCCCCGCGTGGCGTATCAATGAGGCGCCCGGCCATGACGCCCTCAACTACTTTTTCAGCACCACTGGGCGTCACGATCGCAGCGGCACAGCGGAATGAAGCCGTGCGCCGGTCAGAAGCAACATGGCTGATTTGAGCCAACAGGAGTTGCAGGTTGGCTAGATCATTGCCGTGGGTTCCGGACCAGCGCGCCGAGAAAATACCCGGCATGCCACCTAGTGCATCAACACAAAGCCCGGAGTCATCCGCGATGGCCGGTAAACCGGTGAAAGCGCAAATCTCACGAGCCTTTAGAAGCGCATTTTCGGCAAAGGTCTCGCCAGTTTCATCGACATCTGGGAGGTCTGGGAATTCTTGGATGCCGACAAAATCCAGACTCAGGCCAGCTTCGTTCAGGATGCGACGCATCTCGTCAATCTTGTGCTCGTTACGGCTAGCGATAACGACCTTGGTGGTCATGCGCCGAGAGCCGCCTGCTGAAGTTTGGTTAGATCAACACAGCCTTGGGCGGCCAGCGCTAACAACTGGTCAAGAAGGGCACGGTCAAAGGGCTCACCTTCGGCGGTGCCCTGCACCTCAATGAATCGACCATCACCTGTCATAACCACATTCATGTCGGTATCCGCGCGCACATCATCGTCATAGTGAAGATCTAGTCGTGGCTCACCATCGACGATGCCGACACTCACGGCTGCGACTGAATCCTTTAGTGGGTTAACACCCGGGGCGATTAAGCCCTTTCCCTGGGCCCAAGTAATTGAGTCAACAAGTGCTACGTAGGCGCCGGTAATCGCAGCAGTGCGGGTGCCGCCATCGGCTTGTAACACGTCACAGTCCACCAGGATCGAGTTCTCACCGAGCACACCCATGTCAACTACCGCCCGCAGGCTCCGCCCAATAAGGCGTGAAATCTCCTGGGTCCGGCCACCGAGTTTGCCCTTAACTGATTCGCGGTCATTACGCGTATTGGTAGCACGTGGGAGCATTGCATATTCAGCGGTCACCCAGCCCTTACCTGACCCTTTTAGCCACCTAGGTACCCCTGCTGTGAACGAGGCGGTGCAAAGCACTCGCGTTCTACCGAATGAAACCAATGCCGAGCCCTCGGCTTGATCTAGCCAACCGCGCTCAAATGAGACGGGACGAAGTTGGTCAGCGGATCGGCCATCAGATCTAGTCATGACCTGACCATATCGGCCCAGGGTCAGCGCCCTTTGACTGTGCCAATCTCTGGCCCAAGAAATCTGCGCCCCAATTGTTGGAATGAATCGGGGTCGCCGGTAGCAAAAAATTGATACGCCGGGTCTGGCAGATCAGCACCTCGAACGAGATGATTTGCCACCAGGGTCCGATAAACATCTTTGGCCGTTTCCTCAGCGCTGGAAACTAGCGTCACTTCGTCTCCCATGACATACGCGAGCACACCGGTTAGCAGCGGATAGTGCGTACACCCCAAAACCAAAGTGTCAACATCTGCTTCTCGAAGCGGCAATAAGTACTGATGGGCCACCGCAAGAAGTTCATCTCCGCCGGTTACCCCGGACTCAACAAACTCGACGAACCGAGGGCAAGCTGCTGAGTAGATCTCAACGTCCAGGGCCGCGGCAAATGCATCGTCGTAGGCACCAGAATTGATCGTCATCTCGGTACCAATCACACCGATTCGGCCATTCCGAGTGGCCGCCACCGCTCTTCGCACAGCCGGGTGCACCACTTCAATTACCGGCACGTCGTACCGCTCGCGGGCATCACGCAAAGTCGCGGCACTTGCCGAATTGCAGGCGATGACAATCATCTTCACGCCATCGGTGACAAGTTGATCCATTATTTCGATGGCGAATTCACGAACTTCGGCAAGGGGACGTGGTCCATAAGGCCCACGCGCGGTGTCACCTATATAAAGGATTGGCTCGTGTGGAAGTTGATCCAAGATGGCGCGCGCAACCGTAAGCCCTCCGACTCCGGAGTCAACGATCCCGATAGGTGCATCAGCCATAACAATGTGATTCTACGGTCGTCCTAGAAGGTACTTAGGAAATGGCGCTCTTAGGCCCACAACTGGCCGTCTAGAGCCACTTCGGCGTCGTCCAATGAGCCCTCATACGCACCGGTCGATAGGTATTTCCAGCCACCATCGCAAACGATAAAAGCAATGTCGGCGCTCTCGCCGGCTCGCTTTGCCTTCTCGGCTAGGCCCAGTGCCGCATGCAAAATTGCGCCGGTTGAGAATCCGGCAAAAATACCTTCAATTTCCATGAGCTCACGAGTTCGGCGAATCGCATCTCTGGCTCCAACCGAGAAGCGTGAACTTAATATTGACTCATCATAAATCTCCGGGACAAAACCCTCATCTAAATTGCGCAAACCGTAAACCAGTTCACCATAACGTGGCTCTGCTGCCACTATTCGGGCAGCGGGACGATGCTCCCTCAGGTAGCGCCCAACGCCCATTAAAGTTCCCGTGGTGCCGAGCCCGGCAACAAAGTGCGTCAAAGTCGGTAGGTCAGCGAGTAACTCGGGGCCGGTGGTGTCGTAATGGGCTTGAGCGTTAGCGGCGTTTCCGTATTGATAAAGCATTACCCAATCCGGGTTTTCTGCGGCTACCACCTTCGCAACTCGCACCGCTTCATTTGAGCCACCAACGGCATCCGAGTAGATGATCCTGGCACCCCACATCTCGAGGAGCTGAGTGCGCTCTGGCGAAGTGTTCTCAGGCATCACGCAAACCAATTTGTAGCCGCGTAATTTCGCAACCATCGCAAGGGAGATACCAGTATTGCCCGAGGTTGGCTCCAACAGGGTGGCACCGGGTGTCAACCTGCCGTCCTTTTCGGCCTGATTGACCATCGCTACCACCGCGCGATCTTTAATGGAACCGGTGGGATTGCGATCTTCCAATTTCGCCCACAACCGCACATCCGAAGAAGGCGAGAGTTTGGGTAACCCGACTAACGGCGTATGCCCTACGGAGTCGAGCAGTGAATTAAAGCGCATCGAGTCGTTGCGAACTATCAGCCGCCCGCGACCGCGGGTAAAATCGTAATGGAATCCTGGTCTGCAATCTGCGTCTGTAGCCCCGCCAAGAACCTAACATCCTCGTCATTGACGTAGATGTTTACAAACCTGCGCAGCCCACTGTCATCCAAGAGGCGAGCGCCCATGCCCGGATATGAAACATCCAGGTCTGCGACCACCGCCGCCAAGGTGTCGCCACTCGCCGTTACTACTTTTTCGCCACCGGTCAGGGTGCGCAAGATGGTCGGCACTCGGACTTCAACTGACATCTTTTGGGCTCCGGTCAAATCGGGATTATTCAGGGTTACTGGTGGTACTAATGCAAACACGACAATAGGCGGGTGTATTCCGCGCTCTTAGGCGGGATCGCTACTTGCAAGGACTTTGCAGCAATCAATGAGTGGGGTCGCCCTCCACCACCACCACCGGCTCCTCGGTTACCACCCCATCGGCGATTCGGAAGGAGCGAAATTCAAATGGGCCTTCCTCGGGCCCCGTCTCCCTGGTCGATATCAGCACATAGTGGGCCTCGGGTTCACCCGCCAGGGCTACATCAGTACGCGATGGGTAGGCCTCGGTCGCCGTGTGTGAATGATAAATAACAACTGGGACCTCATCCCTTTCGTCGAGTTCGCGATACAGCGCGAGGAGGTCACCGGAATCGAACTCGTAAAAAGTTGGCGATCTAGCGGCATTCAGCATGGGTATATGGCGCACGGGCCGATCAGAACCCGATGGCCCGGCAATAACGCCACAGGCTTCGTCTGGGTGATCAGCGCGGGCATGTGAAACCATGGCAGCGAGTAGATCGGCTCTAATTGTCAGCACCTGGAGATACTAGATCTGGACCAATCGCCGGCAAATATAGGGCGGTTTCCCCGGAAAAAGGGCCGGGTTTCCGGGGAAATGAATGGCAGGTGGATTTCAAGTTGCGAGGTCTCGCCAGCGGGCAGATAATCCAGCGTTAGCAATAGTCCACTCACAGAATGAAGGGTTAATGGACACTTTAGAGTTAACTTACTCGCAGTTTCAGACTGTTTATAACGTGCTATCCCTGGCACTGGCCGCCATGCTCGCGACCTTCATCTTCCTGCTAGCGGTCCAGGGTCGCGTCCTACCTCGGTACCGGCAGGCACTAGTTGTCTCGGCCATGGTTTGCCTTATCGCGGCCTACCACTACTACCGGATCTTCAACTCGTTCACCGAAGCCTATGTCGCTGTCGGTGAAGGAACCCCAGCAACAGGGGCTACCGCCATGTCCTATGTCATGGTGAACGGCGATGGGTTCAACGAGGGCTACCGGTACGTCGACTGGTTGCTTACCGTGCCGTTGCTGCTATTTGAAACCATTGCGGTGCTGGCACTGGCAAAGGCGGTCCGCAGAGGCCTGCTCCTGAAGTTGATCCCGGCTTCGGCTCTGATGATCATCTTGGGGTACCCCGGTGAAATCTCAGCAGACAACATGACCAGAGGTATCTGGGGCGTGCTGTCCACGATTCCGTTCCTCTACATCCTCTACGTGCTGTTCGTGGAGCTCAGCAAGTCGATGAAGACCCAGCCCGAGCAAGTTGGCAAGGACCTCAATGGTCTGCGTTGGCTGCTTCTGGCAACTTGGGGTGTTTACCCGATCTCGTACCTACTGCCGCAGCTTGGTATCTCCGGTGCAGATTCGTTCGTATACCGTCAGGTGGGTTACTCAATAGCCGACGTTTTGGCCAAGTGCCTCTTCGGCTTGATCATCTACAAGATTGCCCGCGAGAAGAGCGCCGATGACGACTCGGCTTTTGCGGCAGCTGAATTGGAAGCAGCTCCGTCGAGTAAGTGACGAATTAGTACAAATACAAGCGGCCCGGTGCTTATGCGCCGGGCCGCTTGTATTTTCGGGTCAATCAGAGTCCAACTCAAGTTGCACTAATGAGTCCTGTAAAAACGTAAGCCAGTCATAGACATCAAATAGGCCAGCTCGCGGGTCTTCCGCGGGTAACTCGGCTAGTTCATCGTGGTTATCCTCCGTAATCTCCAGCCTGGTGCCAATTGCAATCCGAGTGTCATTTAGAAACCCGAGCCAGCACAGCGCCTCATCGCCGGTGAGCACCAATTTTTCACCTGAACGCTCAAGGCACCCCGCCACCTTGGTGGCGTTGGCGATTTTGAGTGCCCGTAAGTCGCGTTCGGTGAATCTGCGGAAATCCCCAGCCGCTTCGTCGTCATCTCGGTACGCCGCCGGGAACATGCGCGCTAATGCTGGGTCGCTCGGAGTTTCGGCAACTTCATCTATGCCTACAATCGCGGCAAGTGGATCACCCGAAGCGGGTGCTTGAGTTGGGGCCACAAAGGCAATCATCTGCTCAGCGAGGGAGGCTAGAACAGTTTTTTCCATCGCATCAACGCGCAGCACCGTACGCCCGGTTCGCGTCCGCTGAAATCCGGTACTCATGCTTCATTCGTCTTTCTGCAACGTAGCCCATAAACCATATGAATGCAGCGCGGTAACGTCGCGCTCCATCTCCTCCCGAGTGCCATTGGAAACAACCGCCTTGCCACGCTCATGGACATCCATCATCAAGAGCTCCGCTTTAGCCCGATCATATTTGAAATAGGTCATGAACACGTAAGTCACATATGACATCAGGTTTATCGGGTCATTCCAGACGATCGTGATCCAGGGTCTATCCAGATCTTCTTCAAGCAAGGGGCGTTGAACTTCAGCGGGTGCTACCGACATAACCGGGATCCGAAACTCTTTGGCACCTTCACATTGTCCCCCACCCACCTTCTCGTACGCTAACCCCTATGGACATCCCGACTAGGAGTCAGCACCTGCCCGAGTCGACACTGCTTGTGCGCGTCCGTGAATGCGTTATTGGCGACGATCAGGTGATGTGGGGCCCGTATGGAGCTCGCCGGGTGACCTACGCCGACTACACGGCTAGTGGGCGTGCCCTGACTTTTATTGAAGACTTCATCCGCGAGGAAGTCCTACCGCGCTATGCCAATACGCACACTGAGTCAAGTGGCACCGGGCTGCAAACCACTCGACTACGTGAGGATGCCCGTGAGATTATTCGTCAGGCGGTAAATGGCGACGAGGACACTTGCGTAATTTTCTGCGGATCTGGCACTACATCTGCGATTGACCGACTCATCGGAGTCTTGAATATCCGTATACCGGCCGATCTCGACAAGAAGTACAAACTGTCAGAACAGATACCACCCGGTGAGCGCCCGGTGGTCTTCATCGGGCCTTTCGAGCACCACAGCAATGAACTCCCTTGGCGCGAATCTATCGCTGACGTAGTCACTATCCATGAGGATGCCGACGGTCATATTGACATCAATCACCTGAAGAAAGAACTTGCTCTCTACGCCGATCGACCACTACGAATTGCCTCATTCAGTGCGGCCAGCAATGTAACCGGAATCGTTACCGACACCGATCTAGTGAGCCAGATACTTCACGAAAATGGGGCACTGGCTTTCTGGGATTTCGCGGCTGCAGCACCATATGTTGATATTCACATGAACCCGCTCGCCGAGATCAACCCTCTCGCGTATAAGGACGCCGTCGTGCTCAGCCCGCATAAATTCGTTGGCGGCCCGGGTACACCCGGAGTTTTAATCATCCGACGGGAGCTGTTAACGAATTCGGTACCAGACCTCGTTGGTGGGGGCACCGTTGCCTACGTGAACCCAAATGAGCATCGATACCTTGCGGACCCGGTGCATCGTGAAGAAGGCGGCACCCCTGCCATCGTCGAATCCATCCGAGCCGGTTTGGTTTTTCACCTCAAACAAAATGTCGGTGTTGAGGTAATCCGCGCATACGAGAAGGACTTCGTCACTCGTGCGATTTCAACCTGGAGCACTAACTCCTCCATCCAAATTCTGGGCAATCTCCAGGCGGAACGCTTGTCGATCGTGTCATTCGTTATCAAGGGTCCAAGTGATCGGTATCTGCATCACAATTTCATTGTTGCGGTTCTCAATGACCTATTCGGGATTCAGTCGCGCGGGGGTTGCTCCTGCGCCGGGCCATACGGGCACCGGCTCTTAGGTATTGACGTTGAAAAATCACATGAATTTGAACGCGAAATCACCCACGGCTGCGAGGGGATTAAACCCGGGTGGGTGCGGGTTAACTTCAACTACTTCATCTCAGAGGCCGTTTTTGCCTACATCGTCCAAGCCGTAGACCTAATCGCCAAGCATGGCTGGCGGTTATTGCCCGAATACCGTTTTGATACTGCAACCGGGCGCTGGCACCACCGCGGCGGCCCGGTCGAGCCACCGATGCGCCTTCGGCAGCTTAGTTATGACAATGAAGGGGTACTTAACTTCCCACGCAGTCACGATCAAGCGCCCGAGGCCGACCTTGCGACCTACCTTGACCAGGCCGCTCAGATGTTCGCCCGGCTACCAGCAGCTCACCTAGTCGAGGACGCCTCACTTGTCTCTGCTGACTTCGAGCAATTGCGGTGGTTTGATCTACCGGCTGTTTGTCTTGCAGCAGATCACTAGATTGCCAACCACTAGGTCGCCGCTTATTTACGGACGGTAATCGTCAACGGCGCCGAGGCACCTTCACTGATGTCACCACGGGCCTGGGCAAGTGCCCTGTATACATACTCCCCCGGCTGTTTCAACGAGGTTAAAGTTATTTTAGCGACGCCCTTGGCATTGGTGCGATCTTTGCCGACGGTACGCCAGCCGTCACCGCGCTGAATCTGAATCAAGACGACCTGCTTGGCTCGTGCTGGCTGCGCAACCACCCGCATAATGAATTTCGTCTTAGTTTTCATTTTCTGCTTCGGGGTGGCAACGGTCACCAGCGCCGCTACTTCAACCGGCACCGGATCACTCGCCTGCTCCGCACGCCCTAGATCACCCGGTGCGTAAATACGCCACTGCCCAAATTCGGTAACCACCGGGGCAAATGCCACCGTGCCATCTGCCGCCGTTGCCGCGGAAGCGACATTGGCCCAAACAGTGGATCCATTCTTCAGGAATTGGAGGGTTACCCCAAGGCCAGCTAATGGCGTACCGCCCGAAGTGATGGTCGATGCAATACTTACCGGAGTGTTAAAGGTGACCCGGGGTTCAGCCGTGAAGGTGACCTCCGTTGCCGCTGGGGCAAGTTGTGTTGCGTAGGTCCGGATGAGCGGCCACTGGCTTGGATCCTCGCCCCCGATTGTCCAATAAGCGGCGGCCGACAAACCTAATTCGCCAACCAGTTGAGTGCGGGCAAGAACCGCTTGCGGGCCAACCCACCACATGACGCGCCGTGCCGTGCACGTTTGACCGACCCCTGAACTGTCGGTCCACCGGACGACCTTGTCGTACTCCACCCAACTCTCGGCCGATGCTGCATCCCAAACGATGGATTCGGGAGCCACACCTACCGAAGCAAGTAAGCCAGGGATCTCCGCGTCGGTGGCCGAAGCCATTTTCGTCAACGAGTTATATGCGCTGCTGCCAGCACTCGGGCAACTACCTGTCAATTGATATTTGCCGGCTGCACTCTTCTTAGTCCACGCTCGCCCGTAGGTAGGCACTCCGATCTGAATTTTCGGCCCCCCCGCCACGGCAGCGCCGTACTGCGCCAACGCCCGAACCCAACCAATTGGTGCGATCGGGCCAATAGCGTTGTAGTGGTAGTCATAGGCCATGATTCGAATGCGATCGGTGTGCGGAGCTATCCCCGCAATGTTGTATACCCAGTACCCGGTCTTCTCACTGCACGTTCCTGCGAGTGAGCACGGAGGTGGGATAGTCACGGCCAGCAGTTTGCCCTGAGCGTGCAACGCGGCGCCTAACTCTTGGATGAAGGCTGTCCAATTCGGTTGCGTTGCAGCCCATGAACTTGAACCGTCAGAGAACGCGAATACTTCGTAGTCCAAGTCAATACCATCGAAACCATTTGCCATTACCAAGTTGACGATGTCAGCAACATGCATCGCACGTTTCGCTGGATCAGCAAGAGCTGCCGCCATCTTGCCTTTGCCGGTGCCGTCAGCGATAGCCGGTAACACCACTAGGCCAGCCGCTTTTAGTTGCCCCATGGCCCAGGCAATGTTCGCTGCACCATTACCAAAATTAGGATTGATTTTGACCTGCACACCGGCCGGCCCACCTACTAATGCTGAGTACCAAAACGGTGAAACATCGGTGAATAGATCCGCATTCGCGACGGCGGAATTTACCCCTTGCGGCTTACTCGGGCTCGTGACCCAATACGGCATCCAGCCACTTGCGATGCGAGCGGGGTCAGCATTTGCAGCACTCGGAGCTACTAACGAACCGGCTAAGAAAGTGCTGACCAATAACAGACCGACGAGCGCACGACGCATTGACGAACTCCAAGTTTGGGGGGTGATACCTCATTGTGCGTCATGAAGGCCAAATTTGCTGAATCAGCGCAAGGCCCGGGCGATTTCGCCGGCCGCGCGGGCCACCCGCGAACCTACCTCGGCCTCATTTAACTCACGCAGTGACACCACGCCCACACTTGCTTCTAGGCCGGGCACCCCAATTAGCGGCACCGCAATCCCATAAGCCCCCTGTGGGCCTTCACTGGTAGCGACCACCCAGGGCGGGTCAAGTGGGCGGCCGGCAGCTGTTCGTGCCGCCAGCACCGCCCGGCCCGCCGCATTAGATTCAAGTGGCTGGCGCGCACCCATGCGATACGCCACGTGGACATCTGATCTCGTTGGCTCAACCACCACCGCCGTCAACGCCTCAGTGCCTTCAACAATAGTTAAATGTGCGGTAGCCCCAACCGCATCCGAGAGCAGGCGCAACGCGGGTAAGGCCACGTCACGAACAATTGGCTGGACTTGACGGCCCATTGTCAGGACCGCCAGGCCAAGGCGGCACTTACCATCACTTGACCTGCGTAAAAATGCGTGTTGCTCAAGGGTGACAACGAGCCGGTACACCACGGTGCGGCCAATACCTA
Organism: Candidatus Nanopelagicales bacterium; assembly: GCA_044336815.1. Lineage (GTDB taxonomy): Bacteria > Actinomycetota > Actinomycetes > S36-B12 > S36-B12. The sequence continues at coordinate 15,783 of JBIIOU010000011.1, forward strand.
GAGTTTGAGCCAACTCGGTGACCGTCAACCCGTCAGCCGAATCAGCGATGGCTTCGAGCACGCTCAGACCCCTATCTAGGGTTTGGGAGGTCTCAGACGCCATGGCACAAATGTAGTGGCCCGCGGCATTCGCCGCGGGCCACCGGGAGCCAATTCAGCAGATTTACTACTTCATGGCTTTCTTGACTGCTGACTTCAGTGAGAACGCGCTGACGATCTCGAAAATACCGATGATGATCAGCCAGATACCCGTGATCCATGCCAAAGTGACCAGCGAAATACCTGGCCACACCAAAATAACGACGCCACCGATCAACATCACAATGCCGCCGAAGATATTCCAGCCGCGACCTTCTTTTTCTTCCGCACCCACGAAGAGGGCACCGAAGCCACGGAACAGGAAGGCGATACCGATGAAGATTGCCAGGATCTCAACAGCTTGGAAAGCACTGCGGAACATGAACAAGCCCAAAATAATCGAAATAATGCCGGTGATGATGAGCAGGGCACGCATGCCGCCCGAAAGCCCGTGAGCAAATGCCCGCACCACCTGGAAGATGCCCGAGATGAGCAGCCAGATGGCTAGCAGGATCGCTACCACCACAATGGTCGCACCTGGCCAAACGATCGCGATTACCCCGACACCCAAACTGATAATGCCCAAGAACAACAGCACCCACCAGTTTCGACCTATCTCGCCCAATGCATTGGCCTCGACCTCATCGACCGATTGGCCCGAGTTCATAGTTGACATTCATTCCTCCACGCGTATGGCAGGTGCCGGATGCACCCCGCACCAGAGTAGGGATGAAGTGGGCAAAACCGGTGCGACTCACCCTGCATGCAACGAACTATTTGAGAATGCGAGCAAGGAATTCCTGGGTTTTCTCCTCTTGCGGGCTGCCAAAAACCTCAGCAGGTGTCCCCTTTTCAAGGACTACGCCAGCATCTATAAAGCAGACTTGATCGGCTACTTCGCGAGCGAAGCCCATTTCGTGGGTCGCCATTATTAACGTCAGACCACCTGCCTTGAGGTCGCGCACCGTATCGAGCACTTCACCCACGAGTAAGGGGTCAAGGGCCGAGGTGATCTCATCGAACAGCATCAACTCGGGCTCCATCGCAAGTGCACGCACAATCGCAACCCGCTGCGCCTGACCACCCGATAAGCGATCCGGGTAATCGTTGGCTTTATCTGCAAGGCCAAATCGCTGCAGCAGCGCCATGGCTTGCTCTATTGAATCAGCCGAGCTTCGCTTCAAAACCTTGCGCGGTGACAACGTCACATTGTCAAGAACTGTCATATGCGGGAACAGATTATATGACTGAAAAACAATGCCTATTCGCCTGCGCACCGCATCCATGTCTGTCTTGAATGCCGTAACGTCGAGGTCACCTCCAAGCAGGATGCGCCCAGCATCAACTGTCTCTAAACCATTTACGCAGCGCAACAATGTTGACTTACCGGAGCCGGATGCACCAATTAATACAACAGCTTCATGTCGAGCAACCGACAGATCTAGGCCCCGAAGCACCGAGTTGCCTTCGAATGCTTTCCAAACTCCCGAAATATCAATAAGAGTGTTGGTCACGCGGTACCCGCCATGGTGCGGCGCTTGCGCATCCGAGCTTGAACCCAATCAGCAAATCGAGTCATTGGGATAGTGAGTGCAATGAATATTAGAGCCGCGCCAACATACGCGGTGTAATTAAATGTTGAGGAAGCATCAATTTGAGCCTGCCTTAGTAATTCAATTGGCCCGAGAACCGAAACCAGCGCAGTATCTTTTTGCAGGGAAATGAAGTCATTCAGTAGTGGGGGCACCACATTGCGCACGGCCTGCGGCAGCACCACATAACGACTCGTCTGGATCGAAGTTAGGCCCAGTGAACGCGCTGCCATCCGCTGGCTTGAGTGGACAGACCCGATGCCGGCACGAAAGACCTCGGCTACATACGCACCATATGAAAGGACCAATGCGGCGGTGCCCCAGAACACTGCGTTATTGGGTACACCCTGCAATTGCAGTGCTGGCACGCCAAAGCCCAATAAGAAGATGACCAAGATAGTTGGAACCCCTCGGAAAATATCGACATAGAGGGTCGCTACAACTCTAAGTGGCAGCAGTAGCGGTGAGCGAAGATCGCGGGCCAGCGCCACCAGCAGGCCGATTATCAAAATCAACGGCTCTGCAATTAGAAAGATGCGCACATTTAACAAGAAAGCGTCTAAGAGCCCGGGGAAGGTGGCGATGAACTCGCTTCCGTTAAAAAAAGTCTCTTGAACAAGTGGCCAGCCCGAGGTGCGTGAAATCGCGAACCCAACGACCAAGACGAACCCCAGGAGGCTAGCCATGCCAACCAAGGCATCCCGCCTTGCCCGTTTACGACGATGCGCCTGGCGCACCGGGTCGAAATAGACCTCGGGCGCGCCAGGCGCAGTTGTCGCTGATGTCACCAACGTGACGTTACTGCGTGAAGTACGGCGCCGTCGTACCGGCCATCCACTCATCTTGGATCGCCTGCAACTCACCGGATGCACTCAGGTCGGCAAGTACCCGGTTAACGCAGGTGGCTAGCGGGTTGCCCTTCTGGAATAAAAGACCGAACTGCTCACCACCGGCTTCGGCCTTGAACTGACCGACAATCTTGCCCTTCGGGATTTCTACCGCTGTGATGTAGTAGGCGGTCGGGAGATCAACTACCAAGCCATCAATCTGACCGTTTTGCATGGCACTCTTTGCATCGTTGGTGTCATTGAACACCTGTACATCATTATTTGGTTGCACCACCGCATTGATGAAATCAAGACTCGTGGTGCCGACCTGTGCACCAAGATTTGCATTCTTCAACTCTGCCAATGATGTTGCATTGGCAATCGGTGAATCCTTGAGAGCGACAACGGCCTGGTTCACCGTGTAATAGCCATCCGAGAAATCAACGACCTTCTGGCGCTTCGGGGTGATCGAAATTTGGTTGATGTCGAAATCGAATGCCTTATCCCCTGGTGCATATGAAGTATTGAATGGCACCACCTGCCAAGTCACCTCTTCAGGAGTGAAACCAAGACCATCAGCAACCGCATATGCCACCGCCGCTTCGAAGCCTTGCCCATTCGACGGATCGTCGTCAGCGAAGTACGGCGGGTATGCCGGTGTATCGGTACCAATTGTCAACTTGTCGGCACCAACCGTGGTTAGGTTCTCGCGCGCGCACTCGTCAGTTGCCTGCGCCGGCCCAGAGGGGGCGGCGGCTGAGGGCGCTGCGGCTGAGGGCGCTGCGGCTGAGGGGGCGGCGGCCGAAGGCGCTGGGGCGCTACTTGACGCAGTAGTTGTTTCAGCTGCACAGGCGGCAAGAAGTAGCACGGTCGCAGCTACTGAAATAACTGGCATCAATCGCTTACGCATTGTCATAGCATCACCTTTGTTGAGTTCGAGGCCCCTCCCCGAAAGAACCTTTATTGTTTCCTATGTGGGGAGTGGGCGCATGCGCGGGGCCAAGATGACTCCCACCACCGCAATTACTGCTGAAATGATCCACAGGAGCGCGTAGGTCGCAGGGGTTGCCCCTTGCCCAGCGACCGCAGCCGCATAGAACAAACCCAATAATGCAGTGACGGCAACCACCAAGACCGAGTCAACGATCTGCAGGGCAGCCGAATTAACCCCTTGATCTGATGCGGGTGAAAGCCGCATGGTTTGAACTGAAACCGAAGGCATTGCAAGGCCCATCCCGAAAGCGCCCGCCGCCCACGAGATTGACGCAATCCATACGGGGAGATCAGTGAGCACCACAAGTGGCATACTAAATAGACATCCGGACACGATCAATGCACCCAAGCGAACGATCGGCGCCCTATCAACATCACCGGATAACCGACTTTGCACTAATGAACCTGCCGCCCAGAAAACCGCCGACACCGCAATAGTTAAGCCAGCGATGGTGTAACTAACTCCCCTGGTTTCAACAAGGGCCAACGGGACGAAGACCTCCGCTGAAAAGAAAGCGGCGGCGATAATGCCGCGCATCATTATGGTTGCCGGTAGGCCACGCGCCATCAGTAATGCGCCTTTCGGTACCAAGATCTTGCCGGCAATAATTAGCGGCGCGAACCCCAAAGCCGCTTCAACCACTCCAATGAGGCTGGCTCGCGCTAGGCCATCTTGAATCGCCACCAGCCCAATCGTCGCGACGATGCCAGCACCAACCCGACTAGCAACGGCGGTACTGGGCGTGCCACCTTGATAGGCACCCATTTTCGGGAGCATCAGCAACATCGGCGGTATCACAAAGAAGGGGACGAGCCAAAAGACCACCCGCCAACCAATGTTGTCGGTTAGCCACCCGGCGACTACTGGACCAACCAGCGAAGGAACAACCCATGCGGTTGATAGGAGTAGGAACGCTTTGGGGCGCAGTGACTCTGGATAGGCACGGGCAATCAGGACGTAAACCGCGACGATGATCGCCCCGCCACCCACCCCCTGCAATGCACGACCAGAAACAAGCACCATGTAATTCGGCGCAAACCCTGCAACTAGTGAGCCGGCCGCTAATGCAAAGACTCCACCGATCAGTGAGCCTCGCGGTCCGCGCTCATCACAGCGCAACCCCGCGATAACCATTGCCAAAATCGAAGCCACGATGTAGGAATTAAACGCCCAGGTGTAACCGCCTAAGGCTTTTAGTTCCAGCGCCATCGCGGGCATCGCGGTTGCGGTCGCCCAGGCTTCGAATCCCACCAAGGTCATCACCGAAACGATTCCTAGCGTGAAGGTGATTCGTGCTCGACTCAGTAAGCCGTCCGGTAATTCAGTTTCGGTCATGATCCCCGAGAGCTCAGGTATCTTTGCCTGGCTTGCCGCCACGACCCAAACCCGCGTGAATTTTCTCGCAGTCCGGGCAGATTGGGAATCTAGATGGATCACGATTCGGGATCCAAGTCTTGCCGCATAAAGCCTTGACCGGCGAACCTGTCACCGCGCTCTCAACGATCTTGTTCTTTTCAACGTAGTGGGCAAATCGCTCATGATCGCCGTCATCGGTCGATGCCGTGCGCTCCTCGAGCAATGTGCCCCCAGATAGGCCCGGGGACTCCAAGGGGGCAAGAGTTTCCATCGACGGGGCGGCGGAATTCAACGTAGTGGCTGGCCTGGATCTCATCGCCTTAGTCTACGCGGCCCCGTCGAAGTCGGATTTGGCTTCCTTGGACCCGAGATCAAGGGACTTTAGGCCTTATCCTCACCACTCGTAAGTGAATATGGTCGATCCATGCCTCAACAACCACTGGCCCAAGTGCCCAAAGACGAGTCCTGGTACTGGAGTGACAACGGGTCGTGCCGCGAGGCAGATCCACTCTTATTTTTTCACCCCCAAAATGAACGCGGATCGGCCCGGGTACGCCGCGAGCGATCCGCCAAGCTCGTCTGCATTAAGTGCCCAGTGCGCATTGAATGCGCCGACTATGCAGTTCGGGCTCGGGAGCCCTATGGAGTCTGGGGCGGGCTTTCTGAAGACGACCGTGAGCGGATCTACAGCCGGCTCGATATTCGTAAATATCCACGCGGGCTGGGCGAGGGAGCCCAGGCTGCCGCCGCAGAAATTGCCCACGCTGTCTCCCCGCAAGCCCTTGGTCTAGTTCGGTAGCCCCCAGACTGTTGTACCAGCCACCGGCCAAGGCGGCGGCGGGGTAACGTTCGCGGGTGACTTTATTTGGACGCGACTTCCTCAAGGAGTCAGATTTCTCTCCGGCGGAGCTTAGTTCGCTGCTGTCACTTGCGGCTGAGTTAAAGGCCCAACGCAAGGTGGGCAACGAAATTCCACGCCTTATCGGCAAGCAACTCGCGCTCATTTTCGCGAAATCCTCGACCCGTACTCGCATTGCGTTCGAGGTCGCCATGCGCGACCAAGGGGGCCATGTCACCGTCCTGGATCCGGCCTCCTCCCAAATTGGCCATAAAGAGTCAATAGCAGACACGGCGCGCGTTCTCTCAAGAATTTTTGACGGCATCGAATATCGCGGACACGGGCAGGTGATAGTCGAAGAGCTTGCCGAATTCTCTGACGTCCCGGTCTATAACGGGCTGACCGACGAATGGCATCCAACCCAAATGCTGGCGGACTTCCTCACCATGTATGAGTACGCAGGGATCGAGCACTCCGGCGGTGACCAGTTACGGTATTCGTATGTCGGTGATGCACGCAGCAACATGGGCAACTCTTTACTGGTGATGGGCGCGATCATGGGGGCTGATGTCCGCATAGTTGCACCCAAATCACTTTGGCCAGAGCCAAAAGTGCAGGAATTGGCACAGGAGCGTGCGCGTCAAAGTGGTGCGTCAATTCTCATCACCGACGACGTAGCGCATGGGCTTTCGGGCGCGCAATTTGTGCACACTGATATCTGGGTGTCGATGGGTGAAAGTACCGAGACCTGGGACTCCCGCGTTGCTGCTTTAAAGCCCTACCGCGTTGACGAAGACCTGATGGCACTTACCGGCAATGTTGAGGCCAAGTTCATGCACTGCCTACCTGCGTACCACGATCAAAACACCGCGATCGGGCGCGAAGTTGCCGAACGCTTTGGGCTAAGCGACGGTGTTGAAGTTTCTGACGCCGTGTTCAACTCCAGCGCCAGCATCGTGTTCGATCAAGCCGAAAATCGAATGCACTCAATAAAAGCCCTGCTCGTCGCCACCCTTTGTGACGAAACAGTTAATTAAGCCGCGCCCTAAGAGCCGACAACTGACCACGCAGGGCTGCGGGGATTCTGTCGCCGAACTTGTCGTAGTAAGCCTCGGTGAGATCGGATTCGGCCAACCACGAATCCTTGTCTATCGCGAATAGCTCAGCAATTTGAGCTTCCGAGATATCCAAACCTTCGAAGTTTAGGGCACCTGGCGCTGGTATCCGGCCTATCGGAGTTTCAATCGCCTCGGTTTCGCCATCAAGGCGCTGGATAATCCACTCGAGCACCCGCGAGTTCTCACCGAACCCGGGCCACAGGAATTTGCCATTTGCGTCTTTACGGAACCAGTTAACCGCGTAGATCTTCGGCAACTTATCGGCGGCGGTGAAACCACCCACCGCCAACCAGTGACCCCAGTAATCGGCCATGTTGTAGCCGCAGAACGGGAGCATTGCAAAGGGGTCGCGGCGCAGTTCGCCCACCGCCCCCACCGCCGCCGCAGTGGTCTCACTCGAAACACTCGAGCCCATGAATACCCCGTGCTCCCAGTCAAATGACTCGGTAACCAGTGGCACATTTGTTGCGCGGCGCCCACCAAACAAAATTGCATCAATCGGCACACCTGCTGGGTCTTCCCAGTTCGGCGCAATTGACGGGCACTGACCCGCTGGCGCCGTGAAGCGCGCATTGGGGTGAGCCGACAACTCTCCGGATTCCGGAGACCAATCTTGGCCTTTCCAGTCGATGAGATGTGCTGGAGCCTGCGGAGTCATACCTTCCCACCAGATATCACCGTCATCGGTGAGTGCAACGTTGGTGAAAATGCAGTTAGCATCGAGTGAGGCGATCGCATTTGCATTGGTATCCATGCCGGTGCCCGGAGCCACCCCGAAGAAGCCGGCCTCTGGATTGATTGCATAAAGGCGGCCGTCATCACCAAATCGCATCCAGGCGATGTCATCGCCGATTGTTTCGACTTTCCAGTTCGGGATTGTCGGAACTAGCATCGCGAGGTTGGTCTTACCGCACGCCGACGGGAACGCGGCAGTTATGTAGTGAACGTGATTGGTCGGAGAGGTTAACTTCAAAATGAGCATGTGCTCAGCTAGCCAGCCTTCATCACGGGCCATCGCTGAAGCGATGCGCAGTGCGAAGCATTTCTTGCCGAGCAGGGCGTTGCCACCGTAGCCCGATCCGTAGGACCAGATCTCACGGGTCTCGGGAAAGTGCACTATGTACTTCTCGTCATTGCAGGGCCACTTGACCTCATCACGCGACTGGCCGGCTGCATCAATCAGCGGGTAGCCAACGGAGTGCACCGCCGGAACAAATTCACCCTTATCGCCAATTTGGTCTAGTGCAGCCTGGCCCATTCGGGTCATAATTCGCATGTTCACAACTACATAAGGTGAGTCGGTGATTTCGACACCAAGTTGCGAGATGCGTGAACCAAGTGGACCCATTGAGAATGGCACTACGTACATCGTGCGGCCACGCATTGAGCCCTCAAACAGCCCCCGCAATTTGGCCCGCATATCCGATGGTTCTGACCAGTTGTTCGTTGGTCCAGCGTCAATCTCGCGCTGTGAGCAAATGAATGTGCGGTCTTCGACTCGCGCTACGTCACTTGGGCTTGAGCGCGCAAGAAATGAATTCGGGCGAATCTTCGGATTCAGTTGAATCATCGTGCCCGAGGCAACCATCAACTTGGTTAGGCGGTCCCATTCGTCTTGTGAACCGTCGCACCACTCGACTCGATCCGGCTTGGCCAGCTCGGCCATCTCTTCTACCCACTCGAGCAACTGCTTATTTTTGGTCGGGGGATTTTCTAGGCCTGGGATGGTCATTCACTGCTCCAAATTCGAGGCAAAGCATGGTAGATAATGGTGAGTACATCATGATGCCTTACGGCCTACCTTGTTGACCATACAACCGCTAAAAATCGCGGTTGTGACGAACTACACAGGGCTGGGCCCGGGCTTGATCAGGGGCGGGTAGGCCCTGGCGATGGCCTCATTAATGATGCGGGCAAATGCCCGTGCCCCCGCCGGGCGCAAATGCGCCCCATCGTCATAAATCCACTCTTCGGCGTGCCTGCTGGCCGCCCAATTCCAGTCAATTATGTGGACTCGATCAGCCGGAAACCGTGCATCACAACGGCGGAGCATCTTGTTGTTGACCGACTCCCAGAGCCTGGGCACCTTTATCGTCACCAAGAACACTTTGCGGGTTGGTCCTGCGGCCTGGACAAGTTGCTTGCAGGTTTTGATGGGATATGACCCATTGGTGCCTAAATGCACTATGACGTTCTGCGCTAGGCCACTACCAAGCTTGCGCAAGATACCCGGACCGGTTGCCGCCTGCCGGCTTACCGCCGCATCAACAAGGGCGAAATCCTGACGATTCAGGAGATTCCACTTGGCCCCGAGCATCACTGAATCACCAATGGCAACCCTGGTGCCCGCCCGAGTGGTATCCGGTTTTGCGTGCGCGATTGGCGGCGGTATCAGGCCAATCATGGATACCCCAAGCAATACCGCCGCAAGCCGTCCAAATCCGCGAAGCAACACGTGATTACCGTAAGTGACCGTCTTCGTCACGTGCCAATCGACCTAACACTTCTCAGTCGAAGGGAGTTTGCCACCACAAACACCGACGAGAATGCCATTGCCGCACCAGCTAGCAGCGGGTTGAGTAGCCCAACCGCTGCTAGCGGAATCATCGCGACGTTGTATGCGAAAGCCCAGAACAAGTTGCCCTTGATTATCCGCAGCGTGCGCCGGGCTAATCGAATCGCGTCAACCGCTGCTAAAAGATCATTTCGCACCAGTGTGATATCGCTGGCCTCGATAGCCACATCTGATCCTGAACTCATTGCAAT